>CAQBGY010000147.1 GCA_948759685.1 uncultured Eubacterium sp. | reverse complement strand
CAAAGGGAACATTGGAATCGTATTATTCATATGCAAGCATGGAAGATATGATTCCAATGTTCCCTTTGAAATGGTTGACTTAATATATTTAATGATGCCATTGCCTTTGATACTCCCCAAAGCAATCACTGCCTCAGAATTCCCTGTTCCACCTGATTCATATGATGATTTCTCCTGTCCCTCCTTAGATTCCTGTCCGCTCACCCCGATTTTTATCTTCGGCACGGAAGACGTAACATCCACAAATACAGCCGTATTCATATATGCTGCAATTCTTAGTATAAACTGCCATGTCGTTTCTTGATACTGCACCACCATTGCCTTTGATACCTTTGGCTGTGCATAATTTACAATAACTCCCTGTCCACATGTCGATTGTAACATGATTTCATAATAATCTGTCCCTATAACCTGATAACTTCTGTTCCTTTTTTGTAAATCCCACAATATACTGGAAGATACAAGTTCAAGTTTTAATATACAATATCCTTTTTCGTAATTCACACTTACTTTCTGAATTAATCCGCAAAAGATTATAGTTCCGTCTGCACAAATTGTTATCGTTTCTTCTTCATTCGCACTATCCAATGCCCGCTTGCCATTTTGCTGCTCTACAACCATACTAATTGAAGCTATGGCATGGCAATTAACATTCTGGCGTATCTCAAATGACTCAATACTGATATACTCAATTCCAGTCACTGTTAATTTATCATGTGTGATATATGACATTTTGCTCATTTCTCCTCTACACCTATTATTTCCATATTATGAATTATTTCATTTATAATGGGATACATTCTTTGTTTTACCTTAGACAAGAATGTGAAACTTACGATTGTCACTCCCTCATGAAACGGTATCAGACAATTTACATTGTATATCTTTCCATCCATTGCCATCGTCAAAAACTCCATAATGCCTATTTCAAGTTCCTGCAATTTATATGTATACTTTTTTATTATCTTGCTCTGTGGTCCCATTCTCTCCAAAAGCTGGCATGAGATATTTGTAAATTCCATAATGTGTTCCTGCGGAACGACATGGGAAGTCTTCTTGAATGCAACATTAAATAAATCCCTGTCGGATGACAGAACCACTTCTGGTGCATTTCCCATCGGAAACATCATCCTTCTAGTTTCATCATCCAGTTTGATAAATATTTCAGGTAATATAATACATATATTCGCTCCTTCCATCTGCACCTTAGAAAATGCAAACTCCTCCCCAAATATAGGCACTTTTCCTTCTAATATCGAAACCTTTATCTCGTCCTCTATACTTGCTTGGTCAAAATTTTCTGCCATTTCTCTTATCAATCTCTTTTGTTTAAGTATTTCTTCATCAGCATACATAATGATTAGCCTCCTGTTCTTAATCGTCCATTAGGTAAAGCTTTTCTGTAGTAAAACATATTTTACTACTGTCAATTTCTAAAGCATCACTATTTGTCTCCAATTTTATTTGCTTATCTGCGTATATGGTAACATCTCTTTCAGCCTTCAATACTATCGCATTATCACTGGCACTGTCATCAGACTCACTAATGATATTAATGTTCTTGTCACATACAACATAAACACCAGCATCATTATTTTCATCCTCTATTAACTGAATAAAAATGGAATCTTTTTTTCCTGTTATTTGTATTCCATATTCCGTAAAAAGAATTTCCTGTCCCCCCGGTGATTTCCAATTCATTAAACGCTCATTTGCCAATGGTGATGCAATTTCAGAGGCAAATGCAATACCATTATCTTCCTTCTCATTCGGAAAAAAAACTCTTACCCTGTCCCCAACTTCCGGCATGAAATAGACGCCACTCCCATATTCCCCGCCATTACTTGCATATGCAGTCGTATACTCAAACCACTTGTTTGTTTCAGCATCATAACTTTCATCAATCTGGTCAAAAAAAACTTTAACCATGTTTCTATCAACTTCTTCAACAAGCCCCGTAAGAATCAACCCTGAAATCTGACTGTTATACGTTTTTTCCTGCATGTAGTCTGAATCCTTAAGTTGATACCTCGTAGTTGTAAGAACGCCTTCTTTCATTTCTATTGTACCATACCAGCTATTAAACGCTTCTACTTCCCACGGACTTACTTCAAATGGTCTTATCAATGATTCATCAAATTTCATTTGTGGTGTATTCTTCGGCAGAAACAATTCAAATGGCTTTTCATCCTCCTCCTGGTTTTTACCTATATCAATAACTGGAATTCGTGTAGTAATATTTGCAATAACTTTCGCGTTACAATGCGATGCCAGCCTTTTAACGCACTCCCATGCAGTCTCTTCATGCTGGACAAACAATCCTCCTACAGGTTTATCAGTCATGTTAAAATTTATGACTGCCTTGCCCTTCACAACTGCACTCATAATATCCGAAATATATTGCTGAGAGTTTTGAAATGTTTTATTTTCTTTCTTTTTGTCCAAAAGGATACTTGTAGAACCAAGTATTATATTTAATCTATAATACTCACCTGTACATTTAAGTTCCTTATTTTGACAGACTCCATAAAATAAAACTCCCGAGCTCGCATCAGAACTATATGAAACCATAACATAATCATCTGTCTTCAGCGCAAAAAGTGCTTTTAGCCCCTGTTGCTGGGTTACCTCGCACAATATCTCAGCATATGAATGTGTATTAATATTATGCTCTACGCTTAAATCTATAATTCGCTCATACTCTATGCCTGATATGCTGATATGTTCATAAGTTACTACACCCATTTCATTCTCCTTATATAATCTCTATGTTCCCATCTTGCATTGTTACATCCTCATTACAAATACCAAAATGGTTATTCCATAAAATTCTAATTTTTTTTCCTAGTGGCAGAAGCATCTCAACCGTAAGTCCTATTAACCTTTTGTCCCTTTGATTCTCTTCTCTTCCTGCATAATAGATATAATAATCCATGTCATCTTTATCCTGATATAGTACGCCTGTCCCCATCAGTTCCATTAACGCCCTGGAAAACAGCATCATTGAGGCTTCTGTTTCTTCCGCTGTCACAAAATAATGTGCGAGAATGTACTGTTTCCCGCTGACGATATGCCCAAACGTCTCTGCCACATCACGCCCATATTCCCCAGACAGTGCCTTGTCGATAAAGTCATTTCTCCTGCATTCCCCATATGACAATCCGGACTTTAAATCGACCTGCACCAGATAGTGTGAAAAAATATCCAGATACCAGCTTTCCATTTCCTTACTTTCTTCCATTTCCAAAAGCAGCGGAAAAAATATACTGGCATAACGGTACATCGGGTTATATGCAACTTCATCCGGAAGATTCTCCTGTTCGGGAGGCATTTCATAATAGGGGCTTATGATTTCAGCCTGCTGTATATGTACATCCACATTATTTATACCGCAAAAATATTCCCATATGTATTCCATACATTCCCCCTCATTCATCCGTTAAAAATTCCCACACATCTATACTCTCGGAACTCCCTTTGCAATGAAGCAGTCAGGTAGCTCATTATGTCGCTATTTAAAAAACAATCTGCATTCTTACATTCAAATTCCAGCAGCATCACTTCATTGGACTGTGGTAAGCTTATCTCATTATCAATGTAATCCTCCGTTGGATATGTTGCCCCGTTTCCGTCAAATGTGCCCGGAAACGATATTTTTTTGATTTCCACATACTCCCTGTATCCCAGCATGTTCAAAAATTTTATGATTCCCATATGGGTTTTTATGGGTCTTCCATTGTCCGCATTCCTTTCATTTGACATAAGCGGGTAATCATATTTCCTTTGTCCTACGTTTACTATCCTACAAAGCTTCCACCTTTTGGCATCCCTGCATTGTGTTGTGATGTAGAAATCTTTCAGATGCGAAACTTCCAGTATTGTCTCCCCAGAATCTGCCACCAGATATCTGCTGTTATCCCTCAGCCGTTTGCCATATATCGTATGCACATAATGAACCTTGTCTGCACATGCCCTTGGCTGCACATCCGCTGTCATAAATTCTGTTGTGACATTCCAGATGGGAACCATATGGTATCGCACATATGGCGTGTATTCCTTAAAGTCGATGCTGATATCAACAATCTGCTCGTCCTCCGGAATATCGGCAGACTCAATATGCACATCAAATATTTTATGCAAATATGGAGCGCACACAGTTTTCCACGGAACCGCATTCCTCTGCATCATATCATAGAGTTCCTTCAGTCTTTCGTCATACCGTGTCTGTCTGCAAACGGATACCGTTCCATTGTATTCCCCATCCATGCTCCTGATTCTGCATGGGAAGCGTTCCTCTTTGCATGCCAGTCTTTTCACGACGCTTTCCCCTGCCTCAATAAACACGGAATAAACAGGATAGTGTTTCCCCTCACGCATGCAAAGGAATAAATCGCTTATATCCAGATGCCTTTCTTCCAGGTCATCCGGAATCATTGGAAACAACTCATCATTTGTGGCATCATACTGCTCCCTGCCTATCATTCCTGTCACAATGGTATATTCATTTTTTGTCTGCATCTGGTGTTCAATCCTGCTCTGCAGTCCATTGTACTCCTCCTGCGTATATCGGTATATCTGCCGGAAAACATCTTCCATCAGCAGCCTTGCAAACTTCCTGTCATCAAGATTGTCTATTTCCAGCAGCCGCTTTTCAATAAAGCTTTCCATGTCAAACCCTTTTTCAAACAGTCCAGTCGTCATCTTCCCCACCTCAATCCACGATAATCCTTCGTTCCTTCATGTCACGTGCCGCCATTCCCTTTTTTCCGGTTTTCGCCATCTTTAGAACCTGTAGTAAATCCGCGTACATCTCATCAACTTTTCTTTCCTCATAAGGTCTGTTCAATCTGCCTGCCGTATAGCTGTTGATACATTCCGGAGCAAGCGATTCCCCATTGGCTGCAAATATCTGCCCTATAAACTGCCTGTCCTCCTGTGTTGCTCCATTTGTCTTGAGCATATCCGCAGCAAACTGGTGTAAAACATAATAAGATAAGCTGTTTCCGCCAAAAGCTGCCCATTGTGAGTGTACAAGACAAATGGTGTCAAACTCCGTACTCATGTCTTCCAGATCCCTGTACTGGTACCTTAGCTTTGCACCCTGCTGTAGACGAAACCTGCATATTTCAACATCCGTATGACTTATGTCTTCCAGATCAGCCATCAAAAGTTCTACGCCCTTCGTTTCATAGCATCTTTCATACTCCACTTCGCCTGCCCTCATTATTATCGCCTTGACTGTATTTGTGGGTTTTGACAGTATCGAGAAAGTATCTTTTATATAAAATGGCATTCCTCCGAGTATGAATATGCCACTATGTAAAGTAACCCTGTTATCTGTCACTGTCAAATTGCAGCCCCTGAGGATGCCATCAGAATATCCGCTATATCTCAATATGGTATAGTCGACCATATACTGTTTCAACGATTCCATCATTTCCTGTTTTAAAATATTTCCGCTTTTAAAAACCGGCAGTCTCTGTATGTTCATTGTCAACCTCCGTATACACTCAGTATTTACTGGTTTAGTTTCACGACCTGTTGTTTCTTATCTTCTTCAAAAGAAACCTCAAAAATACATTTTCCATTCTTTTCATCCATAAAATAGGATAACCGTTCTCCTTTTTTCAGTACGCCATTAATCATGTCCGTATTGTCTGTCCAGCTCTGTCTTATGCTTCCTGGTCGGTTCTGGAAAAACTGTCTGATAAGCTCGCTTTTGAAGTCCTGTGTCTCGTATCGTATTTTTCTTTCCATATATGTCAGTGTCTGTATATCTGAAAAAGTATCCTTTTGCCCATATAACCACGATGCGGCATAATCTGACAATACTGTTGAACCATCCTTATATGGCATAAATATGATACCCGACTTTCTCCTTTCCAAAGTCTCCATCACCTCTGCCCCATACCGTAAAATATCCATTTTCAGGGACGCATATGTCTTTTGCCCATGACCGGCAGATAATATTTTATATCCCACTCCTGGCAGCTTATCATTTACATTCCGTTTATGATGCGTTTTTAAGTATCCCGGGCATTGGCACGCCGCAAACAGTCCTGCCGCCACATATGCTGCACCAATTCCAATTGTCTTTAACCATACTTTTGTCTTTGCCTCACTCACACTGGCTTTGCCCCATTCAGAAACGGAAATCTTTTTTGCAATATCAATTGCAGTATGCTCCGCAGGAATCAGTGTAAAATTCGGGATACATGGGTATATATATTTCGCATGCTCCCTGTCTGCAAAATCTGCCTGATAAGAAAACCATTCATCTATCCCTTTTGCCGCCATATAACGGTTTGTTGCCTTATCCGTTATTACCGGACAAATAAAGGACTGTATCTGATACTCTGCAAGGATATTTGCCAGGACATGCACACATTGCACACTATTGCTGTCTTTTTCCACCTGTTTTTCGTTTCCGGCAAAACGTTCCCTAATGTTCCCAGAATCATTTCCGTCACCCCATTTCAGCCTTGGAATCACTGCATACCAAATAACCGTTTCATGATAGCTTTTCTGGTTCGTGCTTGTCAGATAGGTAAACAGCTTCCTGCGGTTTCGAATATCAATAACTGACTCGGGCAATAAGTTGGCGACCACCAGCTTAGGAGGCATTATTTTTTCCTGTGCATCATACTGGTCAAAAAACGCGTATATTCCCAGAAGTGTTTCCAGCAAATCTGAGCATTTACTCCAAAATTTTGTAATGATTTCTTTATAGAACGCGGCATACTCCTCATATAATTTCAGCAGATACTGTTCTGCATCATCTTCAAACACACAAAACAGTGCCTTCCATATTTCAGGATTATATACTGTCCCAGCCGTTATGTTTTTTTCAATAAACTGGTTTACTTTCCTTTTGTCTTCCTCGCCCAGCTTCATGCTGCAAAGATAAAAGTACTCCGAACACTGAAATACACGAACCTGCATTTCCTCCTTGTCCTCCAATACAATTACCCTGTCATCATTTTTTATATTGTCATTTCCATACAGCTTCTGCATTTCCGCCATGAACACCTGAATTAAAAAAATACTGTTATCATAAACGCTTAGCATGCGTCGCAGTTCCTTTTCCGCATCATCATCTTTCCCACTGATGATGAACCGGATTACTTTATTTGCGTTCTTCTTAAATTTCCTGGAATCCGGCAGGGAAAACATAGTATGTGCTATATTTTTGGCAGAGCACATCGTGCCTTTGCCTTTTTGTTTTGACAATGTACGTGTAAATAATTGCAGTAATTTATTTGTCCTGTCAAACCTTACAGGGATTATTTCCCTGAAGTCTTTAACCGACGCCATTCTTTTTGTGCACAATACCTTCCTTTGTTCCGCATCCATCGCAATATACAACACCGGCTGAAACTTTTCCATGGCGTCTTCAAAGGAACTTACTTCAAGGATGCCGTGCATCTCCGCCAGTTCATCGTCACTGACACTCTCTACAGTATCATTTGTAATAAAACTCAATAAATTTATTTTTTCCGGATTCAGCTCTTCAAATAAAATCGTCCTGTTCGTCTGTTCCATCTCTACACCCCTTGCGTGCCCTGCACGCATAC
>CAQBGY010000146.1 GCA_948759685.1 uncultured Eubacterium sp. | reverse complement strand
GAAAGGGACTGGAGAAGAGCGGACGGATAACGTTTTGTAGCAGCATCACGACCCGTCGTTCCGTAACCCACCTTGGAAAGGAAGTCTCGGCAAAGATAACGATTTAAATTGAACGGGCAATATGTTTGCCTTTCCGTTGAAAGGATAGATACGGAATAGAATAATTGAAATCTAAAAATCAAAAGAAATAACAATGAAGAAAATAATTAAAATTGCTTTTGTTGCAGCCTTTGCAGCAGTGACGGGATATGGAGTTTATACGAATCAGAGAACAGAAACAATGTCGGATTTGATGTTGGCTAATGTGGAAGCGTTGGCGAGCGGAGAATCAGATGCAGATCCAAATACTTTTTATGGTTATAAAGCAACTAATTGTTACGATGGTGATAGGCTTGTTGGTGCTACATGTGCTCAAACTCAACCCGGTGATGAATGTAAGCGTTCTGCTGTTTGGGGAAAATGCAATAAATAAGTAGCCGGTTAAATAGAAAGGAAGGAGTGTTATGAAAATAGAAGGTAAAGTCGTAATTATGTGTAGAATTATTGCTTGCGTTTTGTCTTTGTTTTTGATGTTAATCTCTTGCTCTGAAAAAATAGAAAGAGTGAGTAAATATCCGGATTTACTGAATGAAGCTGTTGATACTATCGCTTATTCCCAATTCGTTGATTCAATAAAGTATATACCTTTGGAGACAACGGATGCATGTCTGATTGGGAACATCACTGATGTAGAAATTAGTGAAGAACACATATTTGTTCTCGATTTGCAAATGCAGACAGTCTGGATTTTTTCCAGAGACGGTAAGTATCGGGGACAAGTGTTTCATAAAGGTGATGCTCCCGGGGAATATGTAAACATGTGTCAGTTTGAATATGATGAAAGTAACAGGCAAATTGTAATTCTGGATTTATGGACACATTCCCTTCTCTTTTATACTCTTGAAGGCAAGTATTTGAAAAGTATCGGATTGGAGATTAGTGCCTTTGACTTTAAGATACTTCCTTCAGGTGGCTATGTTATCTCTTTGGCCGGTGCCGACAATAAAGAGGCCGGAATTTATTATTTGGATGCTTCAGGTAAGGTTGTGAGTCAATTGGTAGGCCGTAACCAAGAACATCTGATTTATATGAATTCGGATTGGGACTTATGTTCTATCAAGAATGAGATATGTTTTATGGCTCCCAACTTGGATAACGAGGTTTATCATTTTGATGGCACAGAATTGGATACGATACAGTCTTTTTGTATGAAACCTGAAATAAAACATAGCTATAAAGGGAATGTCTCGTTGGAACACATGGAAGATTTTGTCCGAACCAGATATATCGAAAGTGAGAAATGGCTGTTTGCTGCATATTGGTGTGCAGTTTTTGATCTTCGATATTTTTTATATTCAAAAGCAGCGGATGAGTATCTGATTGGCAAATACCTGAAGAATGATTTGGATGGTGTCCAATGCTCCGGCAAGACATCCATGACAAAAGAAAATACATTTCTATTTTGGTGTGCTCCTGAAGAAGACCGAAACCCGATACTCCAGATATTGTATCTGAAAAAATAAGATAGTCTGATTGCTCATGTTAACTATATCTTGCGGCAGGACCTTATAACTTTGAAAAGGGTTAGTGGACGGAAAGGAGTCATTTTTGTTACAGACGTGGATAAGGATGAGCCGATAATAAAATATAACATGAACTATAAAGGAAGAATATAAAACATGGATGGAGAGGAACGGACGGCATACGTTTTTTTGACACTTTACGAACCCGCCCGTTCCGTAATCCACCCCGGAAAGGAGGTCTCAGCAAAGATAACGATTTAAATTGAACGGGCAATATGTTTGCCTTTCCGTTGAAAGGATAGATACGGAATGGAATAATTGAAATCTAAAATTCAAAAGAAATAACAATGAAAAAAATAATGAGAATTGCTTTTGTTGCAGCATTTGCAACAGTTGCCGGATATGGAGTTTATACGAATCAGAGAACAGAAACAATGTCGGATTTGATGCTGGCTAATGTGGAGGCATTGGCAAGTGGAGAGGCCAGCGTTAAAGATTGTGTTTCTGCTGATTCAGACTGTATTCTGTTGCATCCAACTGATCCTTCAAAAGATGAAACGCAGTCGAAAGCTAAATGGCCCTAAATAGAGAGTTGGAGGATATACATTTAGAGGATTATTAATACATCTTTTGAATGTGTGTCCTCTTTAAAAGAAATGAAAATGAAACGAATATTAGTTCTTATAGCATGTATCATGCTTCTTATGTCATGTCGTTCGTCAATGACAGATATTGATGCCTTTGAAGTAGTAACGGAAATAACTGATTATGATAGTTTGTTTTCAGATAAAGAGACCCCTTTAGGAGTAATTGTCAATCTGGAAGTTAGAAATGGTATAATAGTTACTGAACATGGAAATGATGAGTATAATTTTTCATTTATTGATGCGAGTACCGGCAATCTGTTGAAGCGATGGGGGAAACGAGGAGAAGGAGACAATGAATTTATTGATTTTGGCAATGGGTTTGTATTGACCGACTCTTTGCTCATCTTTCAGGAACGAATGCGAAAAATGATATGTTCAGTTTCCGTTACTGACATATTAGATGAGGGATGCGCTTCTATTGCTACGAAAGAGTCTTATCCATATACGGTTGATTTTCGTCCATTGATTTTTAATATAGTAAATGGAAAAAAGATTTTTGCGGGTTGTTTCAAGACTGGTCGTTTAGGTGTGATAAATTCGAGAAACGAGATTATGGAATGTCCTTTTGAATATCCGTTTTCCACAGAACCATTGGCAGGTGTTATGAGGGGAAGTGTATTTCAATGTAAAATAAAGTCAAATGAAAAGCAAAGAAAAACTATTGTGCAAACTTTAGCTTCTGATGTTTTTGAAATATATCAATGTTCCGATACGGCACTTAGCAGGATTTATGTAAGTCCTTTTAATAATCCTCCTAAATTAAGAAAGAGCGGTAATCGCTATGGTATAGATTATGATGAAAGTATTGCAGGGCTGATGAAAATGGCCGTATCGGATGATTTCATTTATTTTACATACTCATCGTTGAGAAGTAATGAAAAAGAAAGGTTGGGTAACTCTGTGAATGAAATCCTTTGTTTTAATTGGAATGGCGAGAAAGTGAGAAAATATCTCCTTCCTATTCCCATAACCTCTTTCTGTGCTGATAAACAGTATATTTATGGGATTTGTAATAATGAAGAGGAAACTATTATCTATAGATTCAAATTATAATGGATGAAACGGCAAGTGAACTGAATGAATTGTGCAGGGTAGATTGTCTATTTGATGGCTTGGAAAATGAACGAGATAGAATACTGGGATACGGGATAGGCAGAAAATAATATATATTTAATTTTTGTCATGTACTTAAGTATTTACTACAAAAAGATGGCTATTAGGAAAAAAGAAATATAAAAGGGCTGGAGAGGAGCGGACGGCTAACGTTTTTTGACACTTTACGCACCCGCCCGTTCCGTAACCCATCCTGGAAAGGAGGTCTCGGCAAAGATAACGATTTAAATTGAACGGGCAATATGTTTGCCTTTCCGTTGAAAGGATAGATACGGAATAGAATAATTGAAATCTAAAAATCAAAAGAAATAACAATGAAGAAAATAATTAAAATTGCTTTTGTTGCAGCCTTTGCAGCAGTGACGGGATATGGAGTTTATACGAATCAGAGAACAGAAACAATGTCGGATTTGATGTTGGCTAATGTGGAGGCATTGGCAACTCCAGAACAGCCCAATACTAACGATTGTATTTCTGACCCCAATTATGATTGTGAAGCTTTGCATCCTACAGATCCTTCACAAGACAAGCGAAGAGATAATGCTAGGTGGTAAATAATTTGGATAGAATGTGTCGAATTTATTCTATTGTTAGCAAGTAAATTTTAAATATATTGGCTGATTATGTGATAAATTTGACACACTATCATAAAAGTGAGAAGATGAATAATAAGTTGTTTTTGATGGCTTTATCAGTAGTTTTTTGCATATCTTGTAAACAAACTAATGTGAATATTGATGCTTTTAATCAAGTTATTGAGGTCAGTACGTTGGATAGTATCTATTCTGATGAAGAAGATGAATTGGGTGTAATAACTGATATTGGTATTTATGATGGAATACTAATTGCAAAACATATGCATGATGAGTACAACTTTTCATTAATAGATTTAGCGAGTGGTAAACTGCTACAAAGATGGGGGCGGAAAGGAAATGGTTCGGATGAGTATCTCGATTTTGGAAGTAACTTTGTTATACAAGACTCCTTGCTTGTTTTTAGTGAACGTATGAAAAAGAAGATACACTATGTTTCAATTCCAAATGTCTTGAAGAATAGTGATTCTGTAGATGTAGCGCAGGCGTTTTATCCCTATACGGTAGACTTTCGTCCTACACGCTTTTGTTTTCTAGATACTTATAAGCTTGCTGTAGGTTCGTTTAAGGAAGGGCGTTTCGGTGTTCTGGATTCGAATGACAGTATTATGGATTTTGCTTCTGGTTATCCATTTGGATATGAAGAAATAGAAGGAATATATCGAGGAAATGTTTTTCAGAGTGATATAAAGTCGAATAATAAGCAACGTAAATTTGTGATATCGACGTTTGCTTCGGATGTATTTGAGATTTATCAACTTTCAGACAATTGCGTTCATAGAACATTTGTGAGTCCGTATGCAAATATACCTCAAATAAAGCAAAAGGGAGGACGATTCACTGTTGATTATGATAAAAGCATAGCAGGTTTAATGAAAATGGCAGTTTCGGATGATTTGATTTGTTTCACTTATTCTTCGTTAAGTTATACGGAAGCGGCTGCGATGGATATGGCATCAAGAGAAATACTTTGTTTCAATTGGAAGGGTGAAAAAGTGAAGAAATATATCTTGCCATTTCCTATCAGTAATTTAAGCATAGATGAGCATTATATTTATGTTGTTCGCTATCAGAATGACAGAACGATTGTCTATCGTTTTAGTTTATGATGAGATTAATCTGGGAATAGGAATAAAAGGGATAATTGATATTGCTAGGTTATGAAATATGCTATAATTATAATGTTCTTGTTTACTTCTTGCATCCTGCCGAAGGAATCAAGCGAAATGAAGGAGTGGCTACCTTCTGACTCGTTGAACGTGGAAATAGGTAGCCCTACATTGATAAAAAAGGCAGGAGACTTGCTATTTGTAAACTATTCGTTTACTGACGGCTGTAATATAGATGCTGTTGATATAGCCAATGACTCTATATTGTATTCTTTTGCAACCAAGGGGCAGGGAGCGGATGAATTTCTTCAAATAGCGAGTATGGATGTGTATCGTTTGGATGACAAATGGTTTTTATCGCTGTTTGACAATATGAAGCGTGAATACATGGTTTATTCCGTTGATAGCCTGAACCATTATAAAGGTAAATGCCCACCGATAAAAAGAATGAAGTTACCCGCAACTTCCCGCTATTTGGAGATTTACAAATTGCAGGATTTTTATATTGCAACAGGACGGACTGCACATAAATATACTATTTTAGGTTCAGACAGTCTGCAACGTATAAATGTCTGTACAGATTATCAGAGAGGAAATGAAGTTGACAAGGATTCAATGACCGTATCTAAGGCAAATTATGGAAGGCAGTATCCTTCTGCCACAGGAGACAAGATGTTGAGCGTTGTATATATGTCTGGAACCTTAGCACAATATCAAACTGTTGCAGACTCTGTACGAAAGGTCTGGGAATATACATCTTCCGGTTTCAAGTATACAAAGGAGAATAATTCTATATATCAGCAAAGTCCTATGGGATATATGGCTGCCGGTTTTATGGGAGATTCGGTAGTAGGGTTATATTTCGGCAAAAAGAAAGGTTCGGCATTTAACTATGGAAGAGAATTTCACTTATTGAATCAGGAAGGGCTGTTGTTGGAAAGATATCGCATTTTCTCTAATCTGTATAATTTTTGTATTGATTCGGAAAATAATTTGATATATGGTATTGCATATAATCCGGACCCGAAAATTTTGATTTATGACATGAATATTGTAGAGAGGAAGCAATGAAAGCTACTTTTGTTGCAGTGGCGTATATGGTGTTTATACGAGTCAGAAAGCAGAAACAATGTCGGATTTGATGTTGGCTAATGTGGAGGCGGCTGGTGGAGAAGGTGATGTAAATCCGATGTGTCCTAATGGATGCCTTAGCGATAGTGATGGATGTCTCTGTCACTATTGGTTCCCTACCTATAGAGAAGCGTAATTGAATTGTTTGTTAATAGTGAAGACTTTCTGTTAAAGCAGAGTCTTCACTATTTCAATTTGACGAATTGAAGGATGTTAATTGTTGTATCAAAAAGGAGTATGAAATGAAATGTATAAGAGAACTATTATTTGTGTTATTGTCTTTTATAATAGGAAGCTGTACGCATAATTCGGATATGGAGAAATATCAACAAAAACGTGACGATGTGGTTGATGTGCATGCTTTGATAAAAGAAATACCAATAGACGATGTGTTGATAGGCTCAATAGCACGTCCTTTTTTGTTGGGCGATTATTTAATTATTGGTGACTATAAATCTTCGGATAAGTTGATACATATATTTGATAAAAATGATTTTAGTTATTTGGCCAGTACGGCTTATGTAGGTCAGGGACCGAATGAAATAACAGTGATGGGGCATATTGGTATAGATGAAGAAAGACATTGTTTTTATGTGTCAGACTATGGCAAACAAAAAATATATAGTTATGATATTGATAGTGTTTTTGCCAATTCGGATTATGTTCCTACTGTAAAGACTGAAATGAACATGACTCGATTTCCCGATAAATATCAATATATAAATGATACATTATCTTATGCATTGATGATAGAACCGACTAGTACCTCTACATTTAATCAATCTGTTGCCAAGTGGAATATGCGCTCTGGAACATTTGAACCGATGCCATATCAGCATCCGGATATAACGAAAAAAAGAATCAGTTTTGCCGTGTCACAGGAGAATGATGTATATGTAGAATGCTATACTTTCCATGATTTGATGTCTATATGTAAGTTGGATGGCAGCTTAAAATGCAATGTTTATGGTCCGTCATGGGATAAGAAAGAATCTAAGAAAATCCATCATTATGGAAATGTGATGTTTTGCAAGGATAAGATTGTAGCCGCTTATTCAGGGGGAGATAACAAGTCAAAGGCATATAATCCTACTCGTTTCTTTGTGTTTGGTTTAAATGGTGATTATTTGAAAACCTTAGATGTAGGCTTTCAAATAGTAAGTTTTTGTTATGATAAGGATTGTGATAGAATTATTATGAATCTGGACGACGAAATTCAGTTTGGTTATTTGGATTTGGATAAGATTATTTAATGTTCTGATATCTTGTGTAATGAAAAAATATGCTTTGTAGCTTAGTGTGTCTTATACGTGAAAAAGGGTGAATATAATTATTGTTTTACGGTTATGGGTTTTAAAAATTTGGTGAGTATGAGCCTGTTTAAATTTTCCTCAATAATAATCTTATAGCGGCTAATTTGACCATT
>CAQBGY010000145.1 GCA_948759685.1 uncultured Eubacterium sp. | reverse complement strand
TGACTGGAGTTCAGACGTGTGCTCTTCCGATCTCAGATGAAAGTACAAAACGGGAATATGTACATGCTTTAATCAGGGAAATTGAATTAAGCAGAGAAAAGATGAAAGATTACCAGATAGATACAGTGTTTATTGGAGGGGGAACCCCGTCTATTCTAGATGGAGAATATATTGAAGAAATCATGCAGGCATTAAGTGAAAATAGTCTGGTTTCAGAGGATGCTGAGATTACGATAGAGTGTAATCCGGGAACTGTCACTGAAGAAAAACTGCTAACATATAGAAACGCAGGAATTAACAGAATCAGTTTTGGACTGCAGTCAGCTGATGATGAGGAGTTGAAAAGTATTGGAAGAATTCATAATTATGCACAGTTTGAAGAAAGTTTCAGGTTGGCAAGAGAAGCAGGTTTCGATAATATTAATATAGATATTATGAGTGCTCTTCCAGGTCAGAGTATCGAGACCTATCAAAATACCTTGAAAAAGGTTATTTCCCTGCAGGCGGAGCATATTTCGGCATATAGTCTGATTGTGGAAGAAGATACGCCGTTAAATGACAGAGTGCAGGAAGCTTTAGAAAAAGGAATAGACATTTTACCAGATGAAGATACAGAGCGTGAGATGTATTACCTGACAGAACGAAAATTAAGCGAAGCAGATTATAAGCGTTATGAAATATCCAATTACAGCAAGGCAGGCTATGAATGCAGGCACAATATAGGATATTGGAAAAGAGTTGAGTATCTGGGCTTTGGTTTAGGCGCAGCCTCAATGTATCAGGGGATGAGATATAATAATACTTATGAGATGGATAAGTATATATGTTTGTTATCAGATGGAAAAGATGAAGACAGCGATTTTTATGGAGATAACGATTTTTTCCAGGATGATATCTGGGATATCCGAGAAGATGTATTATCTGTATTAGAGGGGAAAATCCAGAGGCTTACGCGGAAGGATATGATGGAAGAGTTTATGTTTTTAGGACTCCGAATGATTGAGGGAATATCTGAAAAGGAATTTCAGAAGAACTTTGGAAGAAGTTATGACAGTGTTTATGGTAAGGTGACAGAAAAGCTGATTGCACAGGAATTAATAGAGAAAAATGGGGATAATGTAAAATTGACGAAAAGAGGCGTGGATGTAAGTAATTATGTAATGTCGCAATTTTTGTTGTAACATAATAAATTTATAAAGCAACTAAAAGAATATGTTGACGACTTTGGAATTGTCAAATATAATAAAAATAGTTGTAGGATTTTTTAGTATTTATTTTTTTGAAAAATTAGTGTATAATATTAAATATAAATTTATTATATTATTTGCTGTGACTGTATATATCAGCAGACATAAAAATAAGGTACAGATTATATATTATTTCCGCTTTCCAGTATGCGGCTAACAAGAGTCTGGAAATAAAAAAGTCCTATAATAGGACTTTTTTTATTGGAGGGAATACATATATGGAAATAGGAAGATTATATTTTGTTAAAGAAGAGTATTATGACAAGTATGGACAATTTGGCTTGTTGTATAATAAAGAAAATGTAGATGGGAGAGAACATAATCGACCTTGCTGTTATTTGTTCAAATATAGTGAGAGTAACATTTATTGGATGATTCCATTATCAACAAAGGTAGATAAGTATGAAAGGGAGTTTGAAAATTCAATTAAAAAATATGGCATATGTGATAATATAAGTTTTGGATATGTTTTAGGAAAAAAATGTGCCTTTTTATTACAAAATATGTTTCCGGTAGTAGAGAAATATATTTTAAATATGTACATCAATCCAGTAACAGGAAAACCTGTTCAAGTTGATGGAAAATTAATGAAAGAGTTGAATAGAAAAGCCAGAAAGAAAATAAGGTTTAATATGAATGGAAAAAAGTTAGGAATGAGTGATATTGTTGCGATATTGAATGGAATAGAAAAAGAAGCAGATTGACTGCTTCTTTCTCTATTCTACAATTGTATTTAGCCACGTTTTCCTTTTCACTAATATAAACCCAATCACGGATTTCACAGCATCTAACATGCTGATACATAGAAACATCCAGACAATTGGCATTGATGTAAAATGTGCCAGTATCATAGCAAGAGGAACGTTTATGCACCAGATAAATCCGCTGTCAAAAATAAAGGTCATAATTGTTTTTCCACCACTGCGCAGTGTAAAATAAGATGCATTAGTAAAGGCATTGAATGGTGCTGCTAATGCGTGAACCAGTATAAATCTTGAAGCAAGATATCGAATTTCTCCTGTCGTATTGTATATCTGCGGGAAAAGTACAGCAGCAATCAAAAGAATTGCGGAAACTCCCAGAGAAATCAAAATAGAAAATACAATCATTTTTCTGTCAGTGTCGACAGCTTCTTTTTCTTTTCCGGCTCCGATTAATTGACCGATAACAATGGAGATCGCAATACCCATTGTTAAGAATGCAGTGTTTACTACATTGTTTATCGTATTGGCGATATTGAGTCCTGCTACAGCAGGCAGTCCTCTTGTAGACATGGCCTGTGTCTGCATTGCAATTCCGGCAGCCCATAAAACTTCATTGAATAATAATGGTGTGCCCTTAGTAATAATATTTTTTACCAGATGCATAGGAACATGAAGATTATGGTATGCACCGATAATAAATTGATATTTATCAGAATGTCCGTGTGTGTAGAACATAAGATATCCACATTCTACAAATCTGGAAAGCACGGTGGCAATCGCCGCACCAACAACTCCAAGTTTTGGGAATCCCAACAATCCAAAAATCAATAATGCATTAAAGACAAAGTCAACAACAACGGCAATAACACCGGCAATCATAGGAACTGTTGTCTGTCCTGCTTCCTTTAATGTGGTGCTGTAACAGTTGGAAATTACAAATGGAATGATACTAAACAGCATAACAAATAAGTAATTTCTTGCATAATGAAATGTAGCAGCAATATTACCGGAGTCTCCACCTTCATGTAAAAACATGTTGATAAGAGGTTCATGAAAAAGAATAAATATAAACAGACTGATTGCGATGACAATCAGGCCGATAATAAATTTCATTCGAAATACATTTCGAACACCCTTGTGGTCTTTTCTGCCAAAATACTGGGCGGAGAAAATACCGGCTCCAGACATTCCGCCAAATACTGCGAGGTTAAAAACAAAGAAAAGCTGATTTACAACAGCGACACCAGTCATCTGATCTGTTCCGACTTTTCCAACCATTACATTATCAAGCATTGCTACAAAGTTTGTAAAAAGACTCTGTATTACAATTGGTAATGCTATTGCTAATATCATTTTGTAAAAATCTTTATCACCAAAATATTTTGCTTTTATGTTCTTCATTATAAAACCTCCTTCTCTTAGTGTCTCTAAATAGTCATAGATAGTAGGATAACATATTCTAGAGATAGAAGTAAACACTTTTTAAAACGAAATTTATTATATTGACGAAAACGAAAATGTATAGTAAAGTACACAAAGTGAAAGGTTCACAAAGTAAACTAATTACAAAAGGAGAAATAATGAAAGGATTTAATGAAGAATTATTAAGTGCATGGTTAAGATTATCTAATACCATATGTAATGAAAGAATTGTTACACAGCTTCCATATAATGAAGCGTTGATATGCAATATTCTTAATAATCAAAGAAAAAATTTTCCGGGTAAGTATTTAACCGCAACTGATTTGTGTGAAAAAACAAGATTATTGAAATCTCTGATGAATCGGACTTTGAACAGTCTTGAGGAAAAGGGACTGATTGTCAGAAAGAGATCCGAGGAAGATAAACGGAGTGTGTATGTAATGTTTAATGAAGAAAATATTTCTTATTATGAAAAAGGTCATGAAGAAGTATTGGAAGTGGTTGATGAAATTGTAAATAAGATTGAAAAAAGAATTGGTTCTGAAAAAACAAAGGAAATTGTAGATGTGTTTAATGTTATTTCAGATGCAGCGTTAGAAGTAATTCATCAGTAGGAGGTATTATGATTAAATTTTTAATAGAGTCTTCATCAGACTATGATGTAAAAGAAGCAAAAGAAAAAGGAATAGAACATGTTTCCATTCCAATTACGATTGGAGAGAGAACATTTTATGATGACGGAAGTGTGACAAAGGATGAGTTTTATAAGATGACTCAGGAGTCAGAAGAGTTTCCAAAAACATCACAGCCATCACCTCAGGAGTTTATGGAAGTTTTTGAAAAGGCAAAAGTTTCAGGAGATGAACTGATTTGTGTACTTCTGTCTTCAGGATTAAGTGGTACGGTACAGAGTGCAGCACTGGCAAAGGATATGGTAGATTATGATAATATTTATATTGTAGATTCTCTTACAGCTACATATGCCATTAAAGTTTTAGTGGATTATGGCATGGAATTAAGAGATAAAGGAAAGAATGCATCAGAGATTACAGATATATTAAATGAAATAAAATCCAGAGTAAAGATTTATGCAGTACTTGATACGTTAGAAAATTTGTATCGTGGTGGAAGGCTTTCTAAGTTGGAAGCAGGCATTGGCAGTCTGGCAAAAATTAAACCATTGATTACGATTACAGAAGACGGAAAAATTGGAGTAAAGGCAAAAAGCATCGGAAAGAAAAAGGCACTAAATGATATTGAAAAACTGATTACAGCAGAGAACATTGATGAGAGTTTTCCTATATATAGTTTATATTCTCTGGGAACAGAAAATAATGAAACATTTACGGATAAATTGAGTGAACAGGGAGTAGAATTTACAGATAGATTTCAGATTGGACCGACGATTGGAACGCATATCGGACCGGGAGCTTACGGTATTATATTTGTCCGTAAGGAATGATAATACTAATTTTGTAACCAGATAAATTATGAGCTTTAAGAGAAGGGGAAAGAAAATATGAATTGTTTGAAAAAAGTATACTGCAGGGTTTTTCAGATTTGTTTTAGAGCAGCATTACCATTACTGCCTTATACAGAGCCTAAAATATTAGAAGGAATGGATAAAATACCAAAAGTATTGGAAAAGTTTGATTATAATAAGGTTTTAATAGTGACCGATAAAGGAATAACAGAAGTAGGACTTGGGAAGCAGCTTACGGATATTTTGGAAAAAGCAGATATATCTTATGAGTATTACGATAACACTGTAGCAAACCCTACTGTTTCAAATGTGGAAGAAGCAAAAGATAAGTACATAGAAGGTGGCTGTCAGGCAATTGTAGCATTAGGTGGTGGTTCATCTATGGATTGCGCAAAGGCAGCAGGAGCCAGAGTGGTAAAACCGAATCAGCCGGTAAGTAAAATGAAAGGGATTTTAAAAATACATAAAAAGATTCCATTGCTGTTAGCGATTCCGACGACTGCAGGAACAGGTAGTGAGACGACTTTGGCAGCGGTAATAACAGATGAAGAGACACATCATAAGTATCCAATTAATGATTTTCCGTTAATTCCAAAGTATGCAGTGTTGGACTATAAAGTTACCACGAGTCTGCCACAACATTTAACAGCTACAACAGGTATGGATGCACTGACTCATGCGGTAGAAGCATATATTGGGAGAAGTACTACAAGATATACAAGAAAAAAAGCTGTAAGAGCAGTTAAATTAATTGGAAAAAATCTTAAAAGAGCATATGATGATGGAAATGATGCGAAGGCAAGAATGAATATGTTGAAAGCCTCATATTGTGCAGGAGTGGCATTTACACAGTCTTATGTGGGATATGTACATGGTGTCGCACATTCTTTAGGAGGGCAGTATGGAGTACCTCACGGACTGGCTAATGCAGTTATTCTTCCATATGTATTGGAGATGTATGGCGAAGCCTGTTATAAGAAACTCGCGAAGCTTGCAGTGAAAGCAAATATTATAGAAGATAAAAAGAATGATGATGAGACAGCGAACGCTTTTATTCATTGGATAAAGGATATGAATCAGTCAATGAATATTCCTGATTATATAGAAGGAATTGAAGAGAAGGATATTCCGAAAATGGCAAAGCACGCAGACAAGGAGAGTAATCCGTTATATCCGGTACCAAAGTTAATGAATGCAAAGGAACTTGAAGAGGTTTATTATAAAGTCAAAAAACGGTAAAGTGCAGGCAACATCTGTTTGAGGAGTAAAGTAGAGATTGCGTCTGTGATGTAGGTAAAATAAAGGAAAAAAAGGAGACAGGATGAGTAGAATTGAGGATGTTGTAAAAAAACAGAGAGCGTTTTTTGGAAAAAAACAAACATTTAATGTGAATTACAGAATTAAATATTTAAAGAGATTAAAGCAGGTAATATTAGAGTGTGAAGAGGAAATCTGTCAGGCATTAAAATTGGATTTGGGTAAGTCTTCCAGCGAATCTTATATGTGCGAAATTGGTTTGACATTAGCAGAATTATCTTATCAGATAAAACATGTAAAGCGTTGGAACAAGCCGAAAAGACACAGAACAGATTTGGCTAATTTCCATGGAAAAAGTTATTCTGTTTTTGAACCATATGGTGTGGTTTTAGTTATGGCACCTTGGAATTATCCTTTTATGCTGACGATGGAACCTTTGATTGGAGCGATTGCGGCAGGTAACTGTGTTGTGGCAAAACCATCTGCATATTCACCGGCAACCTCCTCTATTATTAAGAAGATACTTGAAAAAGTATTTGATTGGGAGTATGTATGCGTGGTAGAAGGAGGGCGTGCAGAGAATACAGAATTATTGGAGCAGAAATTCGATTATATATTCTTTACCGGAGGCGTGAATGTAGGAAAACTGGTTATGGAAAAAGCAGCGAAGAATCTGACGCCGGTATCTCTGGAATTGGGCGGTAAAAGCCCATGTGTCATTGATAAAACTGCAAATCTGAAATTGGCGGCAAAAAGACTGGCTTTTGGAAAATATTTGAATCTTGGACAGACATGTGTGGCACCGGATTACTTGCTGATAGATAAAGACATCAAGGATGAATTTTTACAGATTTTTAAAAGCACTGTACAGAAAATGTATGGGGAAAAACCATTAGAGAATCAGAATTATGGTAAGATGATTAATGAGAAACATTATTCTCGTGTTATGGGATTAATTGATCAGGAAAAGGTCGTGTTAGGTGGAAAGGGAAGAGATAATGAACTTCGTATTGAGCCTACAGTATTAGATAATGTCACAGAGAATGATGCAGTGATGCAGGAGGAAATTTTCGGTCCTGTGTTACCTGTCCTCACTTATGATAAATTAGATGAGACTGTAGAGTTTATAGAAAAACGTCCGCATCCATTGGCATTATATATTTTTTCTAATGATAAACAAGTACAAAAACTGTTTACAGAAAAACTGGCATTTGGTGGGGGCTGTATTAACGATACAGTATTGCATCTTGCAACATCACAGATGGGATTTGGTGGTGTTGGAAACAGTGGTATGGGAGCATACCATGGAATGAAAAGCTTTCAGACCTTTACTCATGAAAAGAGTATTTTGAAAAAATATAACTGGATTGATATGCCGATGAGATATCAGCCGTACAGTAAACTGTACGATAGAATGGTAAGATTGTTTCTTAGATAAATTCCGGTTTGTAGGGGAGTGGCTTTCCTGCTGAAGAAATACAGACAGAGAATATCTTTACCTTGATTCTTGAACATTTATAGAAAATAAAAATAATATTGAATATTTTAAGCACCGAC
>CAQBGY010000144.1 GCA_948759685.1 uncultured Eubacterium sp. | reverse complement strand
TCAACGAATGGCAGGCAAAGGAAACGAGCCGCAAGGTAAAAAATGCGATGAAAGCAAAATTCAAGAACGGGGAATACATCGCCCCTGTCGTGCCAATCGGCTATAAAATCAACCCTGCCGAGAAGAACAGGCTTGTCGTTGACGAGGAAACGAAGTGGATTGTGGAGAAGATTTTCGCACTTGCGGCGCACGGATATGGGGCGAACAAAATCTGCCGCACCCTTGCCGCCGAGAAAGTCCCGATACCCGCATGGTGGGCGTCGCAGAAGAACGGCTATAAGGCGAACATTTTTGAAGGACAGCCAAAGGGGAAGAAATATCTTTGGAACATCGTTACCGTAAGCAAAATCCTTCAGAATGAAATCTATCTTGGCAACACTGTGCATTACCAAATACAGAAACTCTCCTACAAGTCAAAGAAGAACATTAAGCGACCGAAAGAGGACTGGATGCGGATTGAGAACACCCACGAGCCATTGGTTGACCGTGAAACATGGGATTTAGTGCAGGGGCATATCAATTCCCGCAAACGCAGCCGAAAGGACGATGAGCCGCAGATATTCGCAGGGCTGCTCAAATGCGGCGAGTGCGGTTGGAGCTTGTCGGCGGCAAACACAAAGGACAAGTCGAGGTATTACCGCTGCACGCAGTATTCCGCACATGGGAAAGAAGCGTGTTCCCTGCATTTCATCACCTACAATCTGCTCTATGCTTTTGTCCTCGGACGGTTACAATACTGGCTGATGGCGATAAAGGAGAATGAGGACGCCATTCTGGAACGGCTGCTGCAGAGCAGCAAGAAACAGCGGAAGTCAGAGAATGCCCGTGATGAAAAGGAGCTGAAAAAAGCGCAGAAACGCAGGCAGGAATTAAACAACCTCTTTGCGAAGATGTACGAGGACAGGGTAAAAGGGCTTCTTGACGAAGAAAACTATTCCATGCTCTCCGTCAAATACCGCACGGAGCAGCAACAGCTTGATGAAACAATTAAGACCGTATCCGCAAGGCTTGAGGATGCCAAAGCGGAAACGGACGACGCAAAACGGTGGGTAGACTTAATCCAGAAATACAGTGCCATTGATGAGCTTACCGCCCCACTTTTGAATGAATTGATTGAGAAAATCGCAGTCCACCAGTGGAGGAAAGACGAGAATGGCAAAAAGGTATGGGACATTGAGATTTATTACCGTTTTGTCGGGAAGATTGATTAGATTCAGAAACTATGGGGAATGTGCCATTTGCGGCAGTTCCCCGAAGGATTATCCTTAAGTAAAGTAAAGCGGAGATTATCTGATACCGAACTTAATTCCTGATCCGGAGCCGGAGGGAGAGTTAAGGAAATTTGGGCTGATGAGGAAATCCTATTTGGAGAATCACAGGAGAGGTATTTATTCAGGATTACTGTTATCTGGCGAATTAAAGAAACATCTGTTGACGATACAGGAGCAGGCAGAGGAAAGATTTGATTTGCTTGTGGAACAGATGGCAAAACAGGAGGGAGTGACGGAACAGTTAAAGGCACAGGATCAGATGCTTTGGGTGCGGAGAATGAATAATATTCGGGCGAGGGCAGAGGAGATTGTGAGGGAAGAAATTATATACTGTCTGTAAAATTTCGGAGCAGAGAAATCTGCTCCATGTTTGTATATATTTTTGTTGATATCCGGCGTTTTTGCGCTTATAATATTAATGGAATATTTTGCTTTTTGGGGGAGCGAAAGTATGGAATACATTACAATTAAAGAAGCTGCAGAAAAATGGAATCTTTCAGTAAGGCGAGTACAGACTATATGTAATGAGGGTATGATACAAGGCACTATAAAATTTGGTCATGCTTGGGCTATTCCGAAAGACGCCGAGAAACCAGCGGATAAGAGGATTAAGACTAAAAAATATATGAAGCGATAATTATAAAATATACAGTTTGAATTAGAATATGAAAGGTGCAATTACTATGTTGCCAGAAGAAAGAGCACGCATAAAAATAGACAATCAGCTTGTCAATGCTGGGTGGGATGTTGTTTCCAGACATGAATATATCCCAAATAGTGCATCAGCGGTTAAGGAAGCATTAATGCAGGGAAATACAGAAAGTGACTATCTGCTTTTTGTGGAAGATAAAGCGATAGCTGTTGTAGAAGCAAAGAAGGAATCTGATCCATTAGGAAAAGAAGTAGAGAAACAAGCCGAAAGATATGCAGTTCATCCGCAGTCATGGTATGGCTTGTGGTTTGAAGGCCTAATCCCGCTTGTGTATATGGCAAATGGAAACAAGATTTGCTATAAAAATATGCTCATTTCGGACAGTGAATATGAAGAACTGACTGAAATGCATTCTCCTAAGAAAATGTTGCAGATTATAAACAAGGTATCTGAGTATGGCGCTTTGCCAAGGCTTGAGAAAAGAGGACTTCGTGACTGTCAATATGATGCTGAAATAGAATTTGAAAAATCAATTAAGGCTGGCAATAAAAAGAATTTGGCGGTACTGGCTACAGGCGCCGGCAAGACATATTTGGCGTGTTTGGCATCCTATCGCCTGTTGAATTATACATCGGTAAAGAGGATTTTGTTTCTTGTCGATAGAAATAATCTTGCAAGACAGACAGAATCAGAGTTTAGTCTGTTTGATAAGACGGAAAACCGTCAAACCATGAGTTCGCTTTATCAGATAAGACGCTTAAAAAAAGAAAAGGATATCAAAGGAGATATTATTATCTCAACAATCCAGAAGCTTTTTTCAGTCTTGACAGGACAAGCTCTGGAAGAAAGTAATGAGGATGTTGAAGATGAGAACATAAAGAAAGAGGAAGAACAGGAATCAGCAGAAAGCATTCAGCTTGGCAATGATTTGAAGCTTCCGCCAGATTATTTTCAATTCATTATTGTGGATGAATGTCATAGATCTATTTATGGGAAGTGGAAAGCCGTGCTTGATTACTTTTCAGATGCGAAAATACTTGGTCTTACTGCTACACCTACACCAGAAGCGTACAGCTTCTTTAACAGTAACATTATTGAGATGTATACATATGATGATTCTGTTGTCGATGGCGTAAACGTACCGGCAAGAACATATAGAATAATGACTGATGTTACTGAGCATGGAGGAACGATTGAGGCAGGAACAGAAATTGTAGAAACACCGCGTCGTAAGAATGAGCCTGTTACATATACAGTTACACAGCCGATAGAATATGCGCCTATGCAGCTTGACAGGTCTGTTATTAATCGGGATCAGATAAGAAAGGTGTTAATGGCATATAAAAAAGCTATTTATACAGAACTATATCCGGAAAGGGAACAAAAATGGGAATATGTTCCCAAGACATTGATTTTTGCCAAGGATGATAACCATGCGACAGAAATTGTTGATATGACAAAAGAAGTTTTTCGGGACGAATTTGAAAATAATAAAGTTCCGCAGAATTTTGTGAAAAAAATCACCTATTCATCAGAAGATTCAAATGGGCTTATCAGAGAGTTAAGAGCAGAGAAAGATTTTCGTATTGCCGTAACAGTTACATTGGTTGCTACGGGAACGGATGTGAAGCCATTGGAGATTGTCCTTTTTATGAAAGACGTACATTCTGATGTGCTTTATACCCAGATGAAGGGACGAGGCTGTCGTGTCATCAGTGACGATAAGCTGAAAGAAGTGACGCCCAATGCCGATACAAAAGAATGCTATTACATTGTAGATGCTGTAGGTGTGACAGAGCATGAAAAATATATGCCACATCCAATAGCGACTTCCGGAGGAGGAAAGAGGACACTAAGCCTGGATCAGCTTTTGGAACATTTGTCGCACAATGAAGTCAGCGATGAGAACTTAATGCTCCTTAGAGATTATTGTGCAACGATTAATAGGCGTTACGAAAATGATGCATTATTTGGCAGACATCTTGATTATTTTATAACAACCTATGGTTTTGCACCAAGAACTGTAGCAAATAATATCAATAACGCATTTTCGGAAGGAATTATGGTGGAGTATATTAGTCCATCACGAGATAATTCTATGAGAATGGGACTTATCTATAAATTGATTAGCAATATTCCGGCAAGAAAGAAATTACTTGAAATGCAGCGAGGTTATTATGCGATAACAAATGATGAAGATGAAGTAATCTATGCCGGCTTTTCAAAAGAGTCAGCGATGGCTTATATTGATCATTTTGAGAAATATTTGAATGAGAATCGTGATAGCATAGAGGCGCTTCGGATTCTGTATAATTCGGAGGACCTTGTAATTACGCATACTATGCTCGTAGAACTTAGAGACAGGCTTCTTGCAGAAAACAAACAGTATGGTATTTATCAGATATGGAGAAACTATAAGATTCTTGATTCAGAGGGTAAGGTTGAAGAACTTGATATTAAGACAAATGTAAATGCGTTGACACATTTAATTCAGATCGTGCGTTATGCGTATAAGAGAAATCAGAAGCTTACTAGCCTTTTCACAGGATATGGACAGAGATTTAACCTATATTGCGGACAGAATCAACGTGTTTTAACAAATGAGCAGGAGCAGATTATGAGACAGATTGCAGAATATGTGATAGATGCAGGAGCAATTTCAGTAGCAGAATTGAATGAGGTAGATACAGATTTATGGCGGAAGGCTGTAACAATTTTCGGAGCATCTACGCTGAAAGAGGAGATGTCAGCTTTATCAAAATTTATATTGAAGGTGGCTTAAAATGGCAAATCAAAAAAGTGAAGCGGCTTTATTGAAAAAAGTATGGGATATAGCGAATGTTTTGGCAGCGGCAGGTGTCGGATTTACAGACTATATCACACAGCTTACATATATTCTTTTCCTGAAAATGGATGAGGAGAAAGAAGAACTTGGGCTTAACAGTACTGTTCCCGAGGGATATAAGTGGAAGGATTTAGCTGGTCTTAATGGAACGGATCTTGTTGAAAAATATGAAGAAATATTGAGGGAGCTTTCAAAGGATGAAGGATTAATCGGAACTATTTTTACAAGGGCAACGAATAAGATTGACCGTCCGGTTATGCTTGCTAAAGTCATAGAAATGGTAAGTGAAGAGAACTGGTATATGATGGAAGGAGATTTTAAAGGTGCCGTCTATGAATCAATTCTTGAAAAAAACGGACAGGACAAGAAAAGCGGAGCAGGTCAGTATTTTACGCCGAGAGCGCTGATACAGGCTATTGTTGAGGTAGTCAATCCTAAAATTACAGAAACAGTTGCAGATCCCGCCTGTGGTACTGGAGGTTTTCTGCTTGCGGCTTATGAACACATGAAGAGTCAAAGCAAGGATATAGAAAAGCAGCAGTTTTTGAAGAACAATGCGCTCTTTGGAGCGGATAATACATCTTTAGTTGTAACGCTTGCTTCTATGAATTTATATCTGCACGATATTGGCATCAATAAGAGTCCTATTGCATATCAGGATTCTTTGATAGATACATCTGACAGAATGTTTGATGTAATACTGGCAAATCCGCCTTTTGGAACCAGACCGCAGGGCAGCGTGGAGGTTGCAGTCAATAGACCTGAGTTTGTAAAGACATCTGATAATCAGGTCAATTTTTTACAGCATATTATGTCTATTGTAAAGAAAGACGGGCGTGTTGGAGTGGTGCTTCCGGATAGCGTTCTTACGGATATGGGAGCTACGGAGAAAGTAAGGGAAAAACTTTTGAAAGATTTCAATCTTCATACCATTCTCAGACTGCCCACAGGTATATTTTATGCGAATGGTGTGAAAACAAATGTGCTTTTCTTTGAGAAAGGGAAGCCAACTAAGGAAATTTGGATTTATGATTATAGAACGGGTATCAAGCATACATTAGCGACAAAGCCAATGACGAGAGCGCATCTTCAGGAATTTGTGGATTGCTATTGTGTTGGTCATCAGCAAGACAGAGTTGCCACTTATAGCAGTGATAGTCCGAATGGACGGTGGCGGTGTTTTTCCGAGGAAGAAGTTAAAGGCGCAGATAATCTTGATTTTAAGTGGATTGATTTGGAAGAGAAGGATGAGAGAACAGTGACAGAGATACTTGAGGATATGCAAGAGGAGTCTGACGGTATTGCAGAGACTGTTGGCAGGCTTAGGCAGTTGTTGGGAGGGATTACGGTTTGATAGATACCTTTGCAATTAGAAGTAAAATAGTAGATTTGGCTTTAAGCGGAAAAATATCTGACCAGCATAGAAATGAATATGTTGGGTTTGAACATCAGAGTTCAAAAAAGTGGGCAGATGTCACTGACGATGAAAAGTACTTTGAGATTCCTGATAACTGGAAATATGTAAGGGTTGGTGAAGTTACAACTATAAATCCCAAAAACAATCTTGATGATACCATGGATATTTCCTTTATTCCCATGGCATGTGTGAAAGATGGATTTAGCAATAGTCATACATCTGAAATAAAAAGGTGGGGACAAGTTAAAAAAGGATTTTCTCATTTTGCAGAGGGGGACATTGGTGTTGCAAAGATTACACCTTGCTTCCAAAATAGAAAGTCAGTTATATTTAAAAATTTAAATAATGGATATGGGGCAGGAACAACGGAGTTTATCATTGTTAGACCAATCGAAAGCATAGTTTGTGCAAAATTTTTATTGCTTTTTTTTCAATCGGCGTTTTTTATTAATAAAGGAATAGAGTCATTTACAGGAGTAGTTGGACAGCAGAGAATACATAAAGATTATTTGAAAAAAAGTCCGTTGCCGCTGCCTCCTATACAAGAACAGATTCGTATAGTTGATAAAGTAAGTTCTGCATTTGAATTATTGGATATTATTGATGAATTGCAATATGAATATTTGTGTAATATGGAGGTATTGAAAGGCAAGCTAATTGATGCTGGTATTCAGGGCAAACTAACCAAGCAGTTTTCAGAAGATGGAAATACAGAGAATTTATATGAAGAGATTCGAGCAGAAAAAGCCAAACTTGTTAAAGAGTGCAAGATAAAAAAAGAAAAAGCACTACCTAAAATACCAGAGGATGAAATACCATTTGATATTCCTTCAAATTGGAAGTGGGTTAGGCTGGGCGAGGTATCATGGTTTCAGGGGGGATATGCTTTTAAAAGCAATTTATATGTTGAGGATTCTGACAATCAAGTAATCCGTTTGGGAAATGTAAAACAGAATGCGTTATTACTGGAGGCAAGACCTGTTTTTATTTCAGATGAGTTAGCCAAAGAAGTCGAGGATTATAGAATTAGAGAGAATGATATTTTGATAACTATGACCGGGACAAGAAGAAAAAAAGACTATTTTTATGCCAAATGTGTTGAACAATCGGATTTACAAGGAAAAAAGTTGTATTTGAATCAACGTGTGGGCTGTATAAGGGTAATAGATGGAGTATACCCACAGTTCTTGGTTATAGCATTACAAAATACAGAAATAAGAAAGATTATTTTTGAAAGGGAAACAGGAGCTGTAAATCAAGGCAATTTAGGTTCTGAAGATATCAAGAAGTTTGTATATATTCCACTTCCGCCATATCCAGAACAAGTTCGTATTACTGATAAGATAAATGAATTAATTGGGATAATGAATTAAGCATTTTGAATTGTAAAAAGGTATGGGGTTTATAATTAATATTGGTTGAATTGATAAACATACAAGTAGAAGAAACCGTTAATCACATTAGGAGAAAGAAATAATACTAGTACAACGAATAATTAATTTCTGATACATTGGCGCAGAATGATTATTTC
>CAQBGY010000143.1:4651-7835 GCA_948759685.1 uncultured Eubacterium sp. | reverse complement strand
TTCTTTTTATATTTTCCCTCCCTATGACTCCAGATGAATTCGCATTAACATCAAAATAACCAGCTTCACTTTAAGTGAGGGTTTATCCATAAATAAAATAAATTAATACGAACATACAAACATTAAAGATTACTTTTATCTTGCTATCATTTCGCCCAAGTAGCCTTATAACTCCCCGTATCATCCTAAGAATAATAATCAACAAAAAACATTTCGAAACTATATCCTTGCAATTTTGCCTCAAAAATTTTCTTTATTCACCTTACAGTTAAGGAAGCCTTCTGCTCTTTATTATATGCAGGCACTACTACACGAATTTGTTTCCATCGCTGTACCCTCCATTTTTTATCCACTGTACGGTTTTATTAATACCATCCTCAAAGTCCACTTTCCGCTTATAGCCCAGTTCTCTTTCCGTGGAATATATATCAAATTCATTATACTTCAAAGAGACTCCTATAAATTCTCCTCCGGCATCGAAAACCAGTTCCGATTGCCCTCCAACACATTCCTTCATTGTCAAAATATAATTACGCAAAGGCTGCGGTTCTGCGTCACCAATATAATAAGTAAAATTATTTTTTCCTTTATCACCAATTAATACCAAAATATTAACAGCATCATCTATATAACAAAAATCATATAATTGAGTAGCCGCTGAGAAGCACACTTTTTCATTATTTAGCATTTTCCTTAATGTACTAATTACAAATCGATTTGAAAACTCCCTTGGTCCATAAACATTCGTAACCAATGCCACACTATATTCTATTTTACTATTATTACAGTATATCCTCCCCACTGATGTTGCCATTTTTTTTGCTGCTCTATAAATATTTCTTTTACCAGAAAACAACTCTGTCTGCATAAGGCAATCCAGTTCATATTCCATAATGCTGGAAGCAAATACAAATTTTTTACACCCTAATAACTTTGCTATTTCTACTGCTTTCGCAGTTGCTTTCACGTTATCCAACTGCACTTCCAAGCTTGTGCTATCTTCATTCGAAACACCCTGCCATGCAAAATGGTAAAACACATCAAAATCTCTTTCAGCAACTAAATCAATTAGCTGATCTATATTTTGTAAGTCACACAATATAATATGAAATTTTTTTTGGGAAAGTAACGAGGCCATTTTCTTTTTAGCAGACCTTACTACTGCATATACTTCAACGTCATCATTTACTAGCCTCTCCGCTAATGCATAACCAATAAAACCGCCCGCCCCCGTAATCACTACCTTTTTCATAACATATCCTCACAGTTATTATCTTTTAAACAATTTAATTATAGCATATCCCCCAATTTTTAGATAGTCATTAAACCAATCAAATTCACAATTCAAGGCTTTCTGTACTATTGGGCAGACCGTCTGGAGACACTAGGCGAAATTTTCGATATCTTCATAGTTGACCGCGAGTACTCCTCTTACGTTGATGTGGCATATGTCCTGAAAAAACAGTTTTCCTTGTTCCGTTTCAAAGCCATTCCTGTCCGCAAGGTGGTCAAGCCCCTACCCGTTCCTAAAGAAGGAGTTTTTGGCCTATACTTTGATATCGCTATTATTCGTTCCCATTCAAGAAAGTCATGGCATCATTTCTACAGCAGATGCACCCATCAAATAATAACTGGTGTATCTGTCAGGATGTCGCAATACCATGAAAAATATTGAGCCCTCCCCATTTTACTGTTCCAATAACGCTCATAACCCGGCAATACATTCCGAATCTCTCTGCCATACGGAATCCACCCGCCATCTTTTAAGGGTTTTTACAGCTTTCCAAGCCATTCTCTAACATATTATTGCTATAATGGATTTCAAAATTATTCAGTAACTGAAGGCGATTTTCCCGGTACTTATCCAAATGGTTCAGAAGCGCCTTTTCCTTTATGATAAGAATTGTCATATCTATAATCCGCCTTTCTGCAAAAGGCATCAATGCGGTCATGGAACTCGTCTCGGCCTTTCGCTGTTTTGAATTTCCTGATATAGTTTTTCTATAAGACTGACACACTACAGAACACGAGAGGTAAGTGGCGGGGCTGTATAGCGGCGTCCCCGCATATCTATATGTTGTCGGTCATCCGTTAAGGCATCAATGATTGGCGCATAACAGCAGCCCGTAAACTTATCCCTTCCAAAGTCGACTCGGTTTTGCCGGATGTCCAGTCACTGTCAGTTTTATAACTATAAATTTCAGGAGGTGCTTTTATTGTTCAAAATTATCAAGAAAAACTGCTGTGGTCTTGATGCCCACAAAACATGGATCTTTGCCTATATCGGTATTACGGATTCCAATGATCGTACTGAATATAAGCAGGCTCGTTTCCCTTCCTTTTCCAAAGGGTTGCAGGAACTGTGTGACTGGCTTGCAAAATATCGCTGTACTGATGCCTGTATGGAGTCTTCTGGCAAGTACTGGATCCCTGTCTTTAACATCCTTGGGAAAAACCATCTTTGGGTTACGCTTTCTCATCCGAAGTATACAAAACCCATGAAGGGAAGTAAGACTGACCATAAAGATGCTAAATGGGTTTGCGATCTTTACATGTGTGGTATGGTCAGGCCATCCTTCATTCCACCTGCCGACATCCGTCATCCTAGAGATCCGGTTCGTTATCGTTTCAAACTTACCTGTATGATTACTGGCGAAAAGAATCGTGCCCAAAACTGTCTAACCGTATCAAACCTTAAACTCGACGATGTATTCAGTGATGTCTTTGGCAAGCCCTCCCGTTCCATCACGGAGCAGATACTTGCCCACCCAGGGGAAACTTTTGATGTCACACCTTTCGTACATGGACGCTGTAAGACTCCTATAGAAGAAATCCAAGCCGCTGCCGATGGTGCCATCCCACCTGGACAGGCTGTTAAACTTCGTCAGTGTCTTGACCACATCGATGAATTAGAAAAGCACATAGAAACAGTGGAACAGGAAATCCTTCATCTTCCTGACCCGTACAAATCAGCGCTCAGCCTGATACGTACTGTTCCCGGTTTTGACAAGAGTCCTATGACCGCAATCCGAGTCCTTTCTAAAATCGGTGCTGAAATGTCTGTTTTCCCCACAGCAAAGCACCTCGCATCATGGGCTGAATGTTGTCCCCGCAACGATCAAATCAACTCGAATTTCCCGTGCCGGTTCTTATTTTAAACCAATACTGGTACAAGTTGCAAATG
>CAQBGY010000143.1:0-4551 GCA_948759685.1 uncultured Eubacterium sp. | reverse complement strand
CGAATTTCCCGTGCCGGTTCTTATTTTAAACCAATACTGGTACAAGTTGCAAATGCTTTAATCAAATCGAAGAAACATCCTGAATTTACAAACCGCTACCGGCGTATAAAAGCACGTTGTGGTCAAAAGAAAGCCATCATTGCCATCTGTCGTATGACCCTGGCCGCTATCTGGCACATACTCCCATATTTGAATCCATATACACCGGATGGATTTCGAATCAAAAACCCTGACTGCTTCACAGGCACTTAATCTTCTAAAGCAATGTGGTTACATTATCAAAGATGAGCCTGTAACAGCTTACTGATTAGGTGTTGTGTCTATATTTACTTTTAAAGCCACCCGATAAGATGGTTTGTTTGCTGTGCCCTTTAATTCTTGACTATCTGCTACTTCTTTTTTTCAAACCTGATTCTTACCCAAAAATATTTTTACAAAGATACAAACTATTTTACACTACCTATAAGCCCTTCATAAACTGTTTCTGCAATCAAATTCATACCCTCAACATTGGGATGGCATCCATCGCTTGTATATTGTCTTATATTTTTATATGTAATCCCACAGTTATATACATCAATAATTTTAAGTTTTTTTTCATCTGCTATTTCCTTAATACATTTATTATAGTCTTTTGCTGTTAGACCATAATCATTTTTCCAGCAAAAACAATTTCCTTCCTCATCCCATTTTCCCACCTCAATAATCGTACAGCAAAAGATTTGCGCTTCAGGATATCTTTCTATTATTTTATCCAACATAAGAGCATATGCCTCACTAAAATTGGAAATATACCCCCCCCTATATAATAGTTATTATCATTTCCTAACGGTATACATGATACCAAATCGTTGGTGCCCATAAGTATGAGAATTATATCTGGTTCTTCACCTGTATTCCCTGCCAAATCCGAAATTCTACGATTCCCGCACGCCCATCTCCCACTTTCCATATCATCCGCTTCTCCACTCACTGTACTTCCTGAAAATGAAGCATTAGAACAAAGCTTCATTCCCGTTTTTTTAATCACTTGCATCCACCAAGTATCATTAACATCCAAAATTTGACCTTTTTCAGGGTAACATTTATCATAGTCATAAGGAATATATCCTGTAAAGGTAGAGATACTATCTCCACAAATACTCAAACTTTTACCCATAAAATAAGTACTTTCACTTTTTGAATCATTGCTCTTCTTCCACATATTTATTAATATAGAGATGAAGAAAAGTACAACCAACCATATATATAGTGCCAACAACCTGGTATTTTTAAATGTATATTTCCTTGTTCTTCTCATGACCAATTCTCTCCTATCTACAAATATTATAGACAAATGTCAAGTTGCCAACCCATTAATTTTACTGGGTTTTCCTATTTTCCTATACAAAGTTTTTCTCCGCTCATGATAAAAAATAAGCAGCCACACGTAAACCCTATTCACAAACGGAAACTACAATTCATGTTTGTTAAGTACCATCAGCTCTCTTTAAAGAACTCTTCTCCATCCCTACCCATTCCTTGCCCATCCATTTTCCTCTGTAAAGAATTATGGATTTTTTCGGTTTCTCAAAAAATTTTACCGCCTCTCTCTTCACTCACTTTAAGTGAAACTTCCCTATATTAAACTCATGGTTCAGCGTATAGCTTATTTTACTAGATCTATACAAAACCATAAAAATCAAAATAATAATCTATCAGTTAAAATTTTTATCCCAACCTAACAAATAATTATTTTTACTTTGCTTACACCATTTTAATTTCAACACCCAAATTAGAGAAAAAGTAAACACTATAGCAACTACATTAATTTAAGCCAAAAATATATGATAAAAATTTACTCTTTTTTATAAAAAACTTTGAAATCAAAATTGGCATCAAAACAGAACACATAAACATTAATAAAATAACCATCAAGTCTGGAAGTTTTAACTTTTCATACCCAAACATTCTCACAAAAGTTTGGATGAAATAGGATAATAAATATATCTCATACGAATAATTTCCCACAGAATTTAAAATAGTATAAAACCACTCTTGTTTCCTTCTCATCAGCCTCATTGATATTGACATAGCAAAAAGTGTTCCCAAAATACCAGTAAATAGATATGCAACTTTTTCTCTGCATGGATTCGTGAATATTACAATTACTATCCCTGATACAATACCAATTCCAATATTACTTATATATTTTTTCCATAGTTCATAGTTTCTTGCAACAATTCCACCCCAAATAAAAAAAATATAGTACTTAAAAATATTATCTAAATATTCTAAATCAATTAAATAATGTAAAGCATACAATATAAGTGACATACCTATAAAAAAAAATGCTTTAGTAGTGGCCGAGAATTTTTCCAATAATTTTCCAGAACAATAGGCAATTATTGATATCCAGAAAAGTACCCAAAGAAACCATAATGACTCATTCGGAGACTCACCTATGAAAATACTTCTTACCATAATAAATTTTTCACTATTTAATGACTTTCCTAATATTTTAAGTACAAGAGTAAATATAGAAAATGTGAAATAAGGAACTAGTAGGCGTTTAACCTTTTTCTTGATAAAATCTCCAAATGATATTTTAATATCAAACCAGTTCTGAATACTAACAAAACCCGATAAAAAAAAGAAAGCAGCCATGTGAAATGAATAGCAAATGTTATATATCCATTTTGAAGGAAAATTAAATAAGTTCACATCTATATATGGAAAAGAGTGTCCTAAAACTACAAACAATACTATTATTCCCCTTGCTATGTTTATCTCTTCATAAAATTTTTTTTGTGATTTTGTTTTATGCATGTTAATCAATCTTTTTTTCCTTTTATTCACTAATTTACCTAACAATACTACGTATAACTTATTTAAGCCAGAATTTAATCTTACATCCTAATTCTATACACTGTTTCTCTAGTGATAGTTTCATATCATTTTAATAATAATTTCTTAAATCGAATAAATAAATTTTCTCCAAATTACATATACTTTCAATCATAAATTTACCAATCTGCTACGTTAAATAAGTACAGCAGATTAATTGATTTTCCTTGAGCATTTTAGTTTATTTTCCACTGAATTTTCCCTAATCTGCCTTGCTATTTTGAGGCAGGATTGGTAGTTGTCTTCAAAAGGCCTATGGCTTCCGGTCTCCTGTTCATCAAACATACAATTCAGTATATAAACTCAGAAACTACTATCTACAGAAAGTATCTCTGGTGAGTTAACCATATACATATGCCTTAGACAAATCATCTAAGAATTCACTATTAGAAACCTTTTATAACATACCTGATGGAAAACCTTTGCCAGAAACAATGTTTCCCTTGCGACTGTCATTGTAGCAAATAAAATCAGCGATACACTTCTGATAAAAAAATACTATCACTCTATCCAATTTTCTACAGGAATGTGGTAATAGTGTTAGCCAACAATTCTTGCCACCTAGATAATATTATTGACAGACAAATGTCCGCTAATACTACGTTCCCATACAGCCAGCCATGTTCGATAGGTATATAGTCCAATTAAGACTATTATTTACTAATTCCTATCTGATATACCAATTTCTTTCTTGGCTTTCTTTAACACCATAGATGTATTAATATTCGAAGCAATTTTTTCTAGTATTACAAAAAATTTCCTCGTTAAGTGTATAGATAAAAATTGTTGTACCTTTGACATAAATCCCATATTGCTTCTCCCCTTTGCAAAATTATGGTACGGGTTATTAGGTGCATATAAATATTTATCATACTCGCCAGTCCATCCTGAAATACAATCTGTATACCACGGTCTTGAAAAATAAACAGATGGAAAATGAACAATTATGGGATTTATTTTTGCATTATCATACTCCTTTTTATTATAGAAAATTTCTTCGTCTAAATTATACATTTGATAAATTTCATTTATTGAGAATTTTTCATATAATGATATAAAATTATATTTTATGGGCAGAATATAAATCCAGTCCACTAAACACATATTCAGAACATCTTGTTCAACAAACGGGAACTTAATTTTATTTTTTCTTAAAAACATAATTATCTTCGTTGTGCAATCGAACTGGCGATATCGTTTCATGTCATATAATACCAATGCCCCGCTACAATATTTCTGATTTGCAAGCATCCCATATCCTTTTTTAAGTTTAGAATTCATGCAATCTATTGTCATCCCTAAACATTTATTTCCCATGTCACAATTCCATAACGCATCTATCGGTCCTCTAATCATAGTATCACAATCAATATAGAGCAATCGTTCTATTTCATCCGAAAAATATTCCGTGATTAGTAGTTTCATACAAGTCGCATAAGACCCATTATATTCTGTCATCCCATATTTTTTAAGCTTCTCAATATAATTATTTACACTAATATATTCAATTTTCCTTCCATAAAATTCACTGATTTGATTTAATTTTATACGATTTTCTATTCCTATGCCAACATCCAATATATATATATTTAATTCATGAATATGTTTATTGTTTTCGCATAAAGAAAGTATAGATGTTCCTGCCAAAAGATCGGAAGAGCGTCG
>CAQBGY010000142.1 GCA_948759685.1 uncultured Eubacterium sp. | reverse complement strand
TATTTCTTGATACTAGTTGTTTAAATAATAGTATGAGTTATATAATTATAAAATAAACACATAGCGAAAAAGTAAATTTGGGCAAAGCGTAGCGAATTAGCTGATAGAGCGTTCGTTACGCTTTGTTTTTCTATGGGACAGAGCCAACGAAATACCACCTCGAAGCCAAACGGCGCAGAAGTTCAGTTACCACCTCGTTACTCCCGTAACGGGTGCAAATTTCTTGCTAAAAGGTTCTTTTTCTGCGTTTTGCGTTGATTTACATAGCTGTCGGTAACTCACTAAGAACTAATTTTGTAACCAAAAAAGGAGTGAGTTATGCGAAGTACATTCAAGGTATTATTTTACGTGAAGAAAGGCAGCGAGAAGCCGAACGGCAACCTGCCTCTGATGTGCCGTATCACGGTGGACGGCGAGATTAAACAGTTCAGTTGCAAGATGGACGTTCCCCCACGCTTGTGGGACGTGAAGAACAGCCGTGCTTCGGGCAAGAGCGTCGAAGCGCAGAGAATCAACCTTGCAGTAGATAAAATCCGTGTGGAGGTAAACCGCCGCTATCAAGAGTTAATGCAGACGGACGGTTATGTTACCGCCGCCAAACTCAAAGACGCCTATCTCGGTATCGGCGTCAAGCAGGAAACTTTGCTGAAGCTGTTCGAGCAGCACAACGCCGAGTTCGAGAAGAAAGTCGGGCACAGCAGGGCGCAGGGTACATTTACCCGTTATCGGACGGTCTGCAACCATATTCGGGAGTTCCTGCCCCATACCTACAAGCGTGAGGATATTCCATTAAAGGAACTAAACCTCACGTTCATCAACGACTTCGAGTATTTTCTGCGCACGGAGAAGAAATGCCGCACCAATACCGTGTGGGGCTACATGATTGTGTTGAAACACATCGTTTCCATAGCGAGGAACGACGGGCGTTTGCCCTTTAATCCCTTTGCGGGATATATCAACTCTCCCGAAAGCGTGGACAGGGGCTACCTCACCCAAACGGAGATACAGACGCTCATGGACGCACCGATGAAGAACGCCACCCACGAGCTTGTACGGGACTTGTTCGTCTTTTCTGTGTTCACGGGTTTGGCGTATTCGGACGTGAAGAACCTCACCGCCGACCGCCTGCAAACATTCTTCGACGGCAACCTGTGGATAATCACCCGAAGAAAGAAGACCAACACCGAATCGAACATCCGCCTTTTGGACGTTCCCAAGCGTATCATCGAGAAATACAAGGGGCTGGCAAGGGACGGTCATGTTTTCCCCGTTCCGAGCAACGGCAGTTGTAACAAGATACTCAAAGATATAGGCAGACAATGCGGCTTCAAGGTGCGTTTGACCTACCATGTCGCACGCCACACGAACGCCACGACCGTGCTTCTGTCGCACGGCGTACCCATCGAAACGGTGAGCCGCCTTTTGGGACACACGAACATAAAGACCACCCAAATTTACGCCAAAATCACCGCCCAGAAGATAAGCCAAGACATGGAAACCTTGTCGCACAAGTTGGAGGATATGGAGAAGAATATCTGCCGAGCCATTTAATTAAGAACAGAATACCGATGAAAGAAGAAAGGAACATTATCACGATGGACGGGCAGGGCAATATCTCCCTGCCGAGCGATATAGGCGCAACCGCCATGACCGAGCGAGAAATCTGCGAACTGTTCGGGGTTATCGCCCCGACGGTTCGGGCAGGGATAAAGGCACTCTGCAAAAGCGGAGTTTTGAGTATATATGACATAAAGCGCATTATCCGCATATCGGACAGATACAGCGCGGAGGTTTACAACCTCGAAACGATAGCCGCCCTCGCTTTCCGTATCGAATCGTTCGGGGCGGCGAAAGTCCGCAGGGCATTATTAGAGAGGATTATACACGGGCGAAAAGAGAAAACGACGGTATTCGTGTCGGTTGTTTCGGACGGCAAGCCCAACAGCCGTTGGAAAGCATGATGATATACCAACATATCAACATACCAACATATCAACATGCAAACGTACCAGCATACCAGCATGCAAACATGCAAACCTATCACTATGGTGATATATATTGCAGGTTCAATTCCTCTTTTCAGGGGAAAGCGGAGCAATCATTTCCGTTTACAAAGGCAAAGTAAGCACGGGGCTTTATGTCGGCTAAAAGGTCAGGCGGCTGCGCCGTTTCCCGATAAATCTTCCTCTCGCTTCGCTGCGAGCGTATTTATCGGGAAAACCTTGTATCCGACCGCCCCGTGCAAAAGAGCCTTTGAAAACGGAAACGACCGCCCCGCCGCCCACCACCGACCGAAAGGGAAAAATAATAAGGTGGGGTTATACGGGTAAGCAGGCGGCAGGGACAGCCACCGCCGAAAGGCAGACGGGCAGACGGACGGCACGCCGCAGGGTATTTACGGAGAAAATACCGTAGCTTATTAGGGAATTTTCCGAGCCGCAATACTACGTATCGCTGAAAATTCCCCAATAAGGCAAGGGGCAAGCCCCTCTGCACACCCCATCGGGGACGGCATTTGCCGCCCCCGAAGATACAAAAAAATCATTGTTTCACAAGCCAAAAAAGAAAGGAAGAATATATGGGTTTCGTAGTTTTACACATGGAAAAGGCGCACGGCAGCGACAGCGGAACGACCGCACATATCGAGCGTTTCATCATACCGAAGAACGCCGACCCCACACGCACGCACCTGAACCGCAGGCTCATCGAATACCCCGACGGAGTGAAAGACCGTTCGGCGGCTATACAGCGGAGATTGGAAGAAGCTGGGCTGACACGCAAAATCGGAAGCAACCAAGTACGGGCAATCCGCATCAACGTATCGGGAACGCACGAGGACATGAAGCGGATAGAGGAAGAGGGGCGTTTGGACGAGTGGTGCGCCGACAATCTGAAATACTTCGCCGACACGTTCGGAAAGGAGAACATCGTGGCGGCTCACCTGCACAGGGACGAGGAAACGCCGCACATACACGTTACGCTCGTCCCCATCGTCAAGGGAGAGCGTAAGCGCAGGAAAAGGGAGGAACAGACGAAGAAGCGATACCGCAAAAAGCCGACCGACACCGTGAGGCTGTGCGCAGACGATATTATGACACGGCTGAAATTGAAGTCCTACCAAGATACCTATGCCGAAGCGATGGCGAAATACGGGTTGCAAAGGGGCATAGACGGCTCGAAGGCTCGCCACAAGTCCACGCAGCAGTATTATCGGGATATACAGAAACTCTCCGACAACCTCAAAGCGGAAGTGGTGGATTTGCAGCAGCAGAAAGAAACGGCACGGGAGGAACTAAGACGGGCGAAAAAAGAAATACATACCGAGAAGCTGAAAGGGGCGGCAACCACCGCAGCTACCAACATAGCCGAGAGCGTTGGTTCTCTTTTCGGCAGTAACAAGGTCAAGGCGTTGGAGAGGGAGAACACTGCCCTGCATAGGAAGATAGCCGACCACGAGGAAACCATCGAAGCCCTGCAAGACAGGATACAGACCATGCAGGCAGACCACAGCCGAGAAATACGGGAAATGCAGCAGAAGCACAGCAGGGAGATAACAGACAAGGACACAAGGCACAAGCAGGAAATATCGTTTCTGAAAACGGTAATCGCAAAGGCGGCGGCATGGTTTCCCTATTTCCGTGAAATGCTCCGAATCGAAAACCTTTGCCGCCTTGTGGGATTCGATGAAAGGCAGACCGCAACGCTCGTCAAGGGAAAGCCGTTGGAGTATGCAGGGGAACTCTATTCGGAAGAACACGGACGGAAATTCACGACCGAAAAGGCAGGGTTTCAAGTCGTGAAAGACCCCACGGACGGGACGAGACTGGTTCTTGCCATTGACCGAAAGCCCATTGCCGAGTGGTTCAAGGAACAGTTCGACAAGCTAAGGCAGAATATTCGCCGACCTATACAACCGCAAAGGAAAAGCAGAGGAATGAAGATATAACCGTTTATCTTGCAGGAAAACAATAAAAAAGTGCCGTTCATGATGTCTTATGAATGGCACTTTTCGCTATATTTGCACCTAAAAGTATATCGGGAGCTATGCCGGATACGTGACGAGCAAAAAACTTTCGGAAAAATATACGTGAATACAGAACTATAAATTTAAAAGCTATGGGAACATTAGGCTGCATAAACGATATGTTACAACGAGATAAAGAAAATCGTGAACTTCGTAAATTAAACAGAGATAGAATAAAAGAACATCAAAAGTATCTTGTAAACAAAGGTAAAGGAAATGATTTATCCAATATTTCTATTGAGCAAATGGAAGAAATTCATAAAAGAACAATAGAAAAAGAAGCACTTGATAATGCAAGTTTATTCAAAGCAAAAATATATTTTATTGCAAGTATATTGCTTCTGTTTTTATTAGCGATAGTGTGTTATATGCTATTTTTCAAATAAATCAAAATAATATGAAGACAAATATCATCTTATTCAGTCTTATATCACTTTTATTCTTTTCACCAAGAATGAAAGCACAGCCAAATACGGCAAAACACGATTTTACGCATAAAGAAAATGGGTGGTATCACGTATTAAGTACAGGTAGTTTGTCCTCTAAGCCAATCATAACAGTAAAGGATTTCGTTGGGCTAAAACTTGAAAAGGATTATTTCGGAAAATATGCTATAAGCGGACAAATCAGCAAACATAAGCTAAACAAATGGGCCGATGAAACAGAAAAGTCTATTGGGAAAAAAATAGCATTTGTATTTAATGATTCCATTATTACTGCTCCGCAAGTTAATTGCAGAATAGAAAGCGGTACATTCATGATAACGTCCTTTTCAGACCAAAAACTACTAGAAATCTACAAAGGTATAATGAGAGAGAAGTCAGAATCTCTTGAAGTCGTTTTTAACGGTTGGGAAAAGGATTCTTTATACTATGAATTATCTCCAGAACAAAGAGATTCTGTAAGAATGAACATTGACTATTGGGAAGCCAAAGCATGGATAGACTTAATAAGCAAACCAGAGGAACATTATTGGTATAGCATACAAGATTCTACCGAATACAAGAAACTTGAAAAGGCTTTAAAAGAAGAACTAAAAAAGCCAAATCTCAGTAGTAGAGCAACAGACTATATGAAATCTGATGCATACAAAGCATACAAACAATATCTACATAAGAATAAAGACTATATAAACCTAATGTTTCAAGGATTTTTATTCAATAATTTGAAAGGATTGAATGGCTATTTGGTAGATGATATAATACAGTCCAAGTACCCTTATGCTCCAAGTATTAGAAGTTATATAGAGAAAACAAATAATGTTGATGATGAAAAACTGGCTGTATATGAATGGCAACGTAAAGTTTGGTATCAAATGAACAAAGAAAAATCTCCACGAAATAAATATAAAAAGCGATATCGGAGCGTTACACCATAAAAACAGCTTGCCGAATATTATATTAAACGGCAACATCTGTAGTAAATGTTGGTGATACCCCAAATATGAAAATACGGAACTATAAATCAAAATAAAAGTACTAAAGTCATGAGAAACAAAAACTTATTTACTTTTTTCTAATATTTCTATGCTTCTGCTTTACAAATTGCAGTGATGATGAAAAAACAGAAGATATACATCATCTATCTTTTGAAAAAGATTACTACGAGCGTCCTCTAATCGGAGCCAAAAGTATAATGATACGAAGTGGAAATAAAGATTACTCCGTTGAGATAAAAGATCCCTCTATATTAGATGTCAAAATAGATTTATCAAGCCCTATCGGTATGGGTAATTTAGATATATATCCTAAACAAAAAGGAGAAACAACTATTCAAGTAAAGGACAATATTGCACATGAAACAACTGATCTAAGAATAAAGATAGTAGATAGTTATTTACATTTGTCTATTAACAACCCTGTACGCCCACCATATAAGCAAGGTGATGAAATTTTCTTAAGTAATTCAGAAAAATAAATGAACATATCAGGCTCTTTTGGAGAAGTTGATAAAGTGGGATTTGCCCAGCCCCGCCAGGCCTCGATTGACAGCGTAGAACAGATTGTCAGTCGAGACATAATCCGCAGGCTGTATCCACTGCCCTTTAAGCATTCTCCAAAGAGTCTCGGCAATGTTGAGATGAGGGGAATAAGGAGGCAGGAAGAAAAGGAAAAGACCCCTTTTCTCCCATATCTTTCTCATTTCCTTCATATACTTGCTTCTGTGCACCTTGGCATTGTCAAGCACGATGAATGTGTCCTTCCTTATTGTAAGGGAGAACTTGTCAAGGAAATCAGCGATGCGTTCGGATGTCATGCTTTCCGTGGAACAGAAGCCATGATACCGGCTGTTGTAGTCAATCATTCCCCAGATATTGAGCCTTGCGCCTCTGTCCGATGGAATGGTTATGCTTTCACCGGGGAACTGCCAGCCGTATGGCACATATCCTTCGGTACAAGTGAAGCTCCCGTCTCCGAAATAGAGGCCAATAAGACCTTCCCTGTACTGTTGTTCAAGCTCTTGCAGCTTCTCCTTCTTATAATCGTAGAGCTGCGGCGAGGGTGTCCCTTTGGTCGTTTTCCTTATACGTCCAAATCTTGCGCCAAGGCTGATAAAAAAGCCCTGTACGTGTCGCGACACGCCTCCTTGCCTGTTGCCTGCTGCCATCTCTCCTTGGCCTTCATGACACTGAGCCGGTCTTTCTCGATGGCATGTCTTACAGCTTCCTCGTCCGATGAGTCCATTATTGGCTTGGCTCCTTGTCCCGGTTTGTTTCGCAGACCATCGATACCTTGTTCGAGATACCGTCTGACCCAGCGGTTGACCTTGTGTTCCGAGCACGACAGCCTTTCCGCTATCTTCTTTGAGGGCATGCCATCGGCTTTGTCCAATATTATACGGCTTCGTTTCTGCATAAACGGCCTGGAGTCGAAGTGCTCTATGTATTCCAACTCCACACGTTGTTTCTTGGTAAGTTTTACTTCTGTGATTCTCATAGCTGTATCTTACCTTGGTATTATGCAAAAACCGTGCCAACATATGTACATTAATTTTTAGTAGCTACTTAATAAATAACGACGATAAAGATTTCTACTTGTACGATGATAAATTAAAGATAAAGAGTACAGGAAATTATGAATTTTCTATAAAGGGAAATATTCCGTTCTTAACATTAACTTATCATAAAGAATTGGAGAATAGAACCATATATAAATATAATCTAACAGGAACATACCAAACTATGTTTGCTGTTGTAAAACTTTTTTTAGGCTGGGATTGGCACGATTTCATCGAAAGTCCAAAGACAAAAGAAATAGCACCTATTATAATGAGAGCAACAGATATAGAAACCAATACAGAATATTATCTAACAAGAAAAGCAACTGATATTCCCGAAAATGTATTAGATTAAAAACAGCCTCCGGCAGGGTTTTCGCTGGGGGCTTTCTTATGAAATCAAAAAGAAAGCGATATCGGAGTATTACACAAAAAACAGCTGGCTATTACATAATGAAACAACATACTTGACTGATTGGTACGCTTCTCCTACCATGCGGACAAATCCCGGTAACAAAATGACAAAGCGGACAATGTTCTTAACATGCCAACTTGTAAATGGGATGAATGATTTTCGTTTTTCGCAAGTTGATTTTATAAAATTGCTGCCAACAGTTCGTACTTTCGGAAAAAGATGTTATATTTGCAAATGAAAGAGTTATTTGACAGCATACAACGCAAAACGCTGAAATTCGCACAGTTGCCAAATCGTTACCTCTATTTCTCAAATAATTCGCTAATAGTTTATTTCTCAATCGGTTAAGTCAAACCGATAAAAATCTAAAATAGGAATTTGATAAAAGGATTGAATTATATCGGTTGATTTCTGAGTATAG
>CAQBGY010000141.1 GCA_948759685.1 uncultured Eubacterium sp. | reverse complement strand
AAATAATATTTATTATATTCGTTTTTTTGTTCTTCTTATAATATTTATTATATATAAATTATTAAATTGAAAAAGATATGTGTAAAAAAGGATATTGTATAATTTGTCATCAAGATAATCAAGAATTATCAGATGAACATGTGATACCAGAAGCCATAGGTGGATATTATCATATTTATAATGTTTGTAAGGATTGTAATTCAAAACTTGGTGACCATGTTGATAATTTACTTCTAAACCATTGGTTTATCAAGGCTGCTCGTCACGAAAAAGGTCTTAAGGGATATAAAGGTTATATTCCCAATCCTCTTGTAGGCGAAGGAAGTCTGCCAACTGGAGAAAAAGTAAGGGTAGAGCAGGATAATGATGGTAAAATGTCAATTAGGTTTATACCAACTTCTCCAGAAGTTTCAGACGATGGTAAATTTTTTAAGATACAAGTCGATGCTAAGGATGAAAAGACTATACCAAATATCAAAACTAAAATACTGAAAAGACATAATATTGATGAAACGAAGGTACAAATTGTTTCCGATTGTCAACTTGTAAAAATTGAACATCCTGAAGTGAGGATGCAATTCACTATTGATATAAAAAACTATAAAATAGGTCTTTTGAAGATTGCATACGAATTTGCTGCAGATAGAATTGAAGGATATATAGATGATCCTATTTCAAAATTATATGCTAGTATCTTGCATGAAGGTAATCCTGATAGACTTGATGAAGTATTTTTCGAAGGCGATGCAATAAATAATGCCAGTTTGAATATTATGGAGTCGATTATTGACAACTCGAATACAAATCGTCACATTCTATTACTAGCAAATATACATAATAAGTTATATTGTATAGTTAAACTATTCGATAAGTTTTGTCAAATGATAAGAATGTCAGATAGTAGCTATGGAGAAGACGGTCTTGTTTTGTTAGCAATTAATGATTTTGTAAATCATAAGTGTGATTTTTATAGTCCAACAGACCTGATAAGAGTTACAAATTATAGTGAATTCACAACATTCAAGTTGAATGATGAAGACCAGGCTTATCTTGATTCGCTACTAAGGATAAATAAAGAAGGTATTGGCTTTGCTTGCAACAAAGACCAGGATAATATTTTATTTGATAGCAAAGGTATTCCAATCTGTACAGAAAGTATATTGTTGCTGACTCTTGAAAGGTTGAATTTAATAAAAGAAGAGAGCCATACATCAGGTAAAATATCTGCTACATACAAAATTCCTTTGGGATATTATTATCTCTGTATGCCTGATAAGAAGCTACTTATGGTAAAGGAAATAACCAAAGTGAATGAGTTTATCAAAATTTAAAGGTATGGTCTCTCATGTAACATTTTTAAATAGGAGGACATAGGTGGGGCTTTGCTACTTTATTTCCAAACATTCACGAATGAATTGGCGGTGGTAATCACCGCCTTCCTTTTTCTATTGGTTTCAAACCTTTCCAAGCCAGTGTGAACAGTCGCATAAATACTTAGGAAGAAAATATTTACACTACCACCATTAAAGATATTAAATTCAATTATAAACACAATAAAGGCCTTCGCAATCTTGCTTCTTCAATATTATAGTACAAGCATTGCAGATTATTGGATTTTTACCTGTCAATTTTTCTTTATGACTTTCAGCATATACATAATATCCCTTTTCTTTTAATTCGTTTATTATGCGAGTTAAGTTTTGACCTTCTTTTATTAAATCAGAAACTTCCAAATCACTATAAATATCTATAATGTCAGTAAAATACTGAAAAACATCAGCAATGTATGTACATTCCTCTTCATCAGCAGGTTCATCATAATCTCTATAAATAAATGCAATATGATGAAAAATATTTAATAATTCCTTGCCTGAAGTGATACGTTTTATAAAACGAGGTTTACGTGTAGTGGACTTCCCTGACATACTGCTATCTAAAGTTTCTTTCACCCAGTTTTCGTGTGACGTCTTGATATAATGCAAAAGCTCCTCTGTATATGAGGTACAGTTTTCATCAATTTCACGATGGTGGTTCTTACACAATAACAGCAAATTATCATATGAATCATAATCCTCAATTCCTGGTTTATATCGAGGTCCGTCTATACTACTACTTATAATATGACATTCATCACCAATGATAAAACTACCATCTTCTTGTGAAATTTGATGTACCAATTCTTTCTTACATATAGCACATCTATTTCCTGATTTAGCCCATAATTCTTTTCGTGTTTTGCTTGTAATAGCCATATTATATTGAATTTCTTTGTTTTGAATAATGCTCCTCCAAATGATGCAATTGCTGCATAAACAAATTTGTCTGTTTGGTATTTTCGACTTTGTTGTACAAACTGAGCATAATATATTCCTGTAATAAATCCTTGTTCTCTATATAGTGGTGCACACAATCAATTACGGGAATATTCGGATTCAGTTTTGTCGTTTCCATAACGTCAATACAATCTGGGAAATATCCGTAAACATTTGTATAAAATGAACTTCTGACCCAATGCCACTTATACATATAAGAACCTCCAAACGAATCTGACGTGTATGTTTTAATGTAATATAGAATCTTTATCCGTTTCCAGAAATGATGGAAAAGAATAATTATTCCTACAACTAATACAATTATCCACAATGATATTTGATAAGTTAAATATGATGATGGGATGCTAAACAGTATCTCTAATAAGCCTATTAATGATAATGCACCTCCAATAACCGGTTTTGTAAAAAATAATAAAAAATTTCTCATATATAATAGCTTTTTTGTACAATTCGGCACAAAGTTAATTAAAAAATTCTCTAGTATTTCATTCTCAGTGTAATATTGATATCTTTGTAGTAAAGATAAATATTATACCTCTATGCAAATTATAGTAGACGATCACACAGAAATAAAGTATTACAGACAGTGCTTAGAACAAATAAACAACAAATATTCGCAAAATATAGTAGTCGACAAATGTACTGTTATCGACATATGTGATTTATGTATTGAAACACTAGTGCAAGATTTTATTATTTTTTTGGATAGATATCAGAATCCGCAAGATTTGTTTCAATTTATACTGTTATATTCTAATTTGGCAACAGAAAAACAACGATCAGAGAATACTTTCATATTGATGCAAATGTGCCGATATGTCTTTATGCTTATACCTAAGTTAAAACTATCTTCTCAAGCCACACCGATAATAGATATTAATAAATTTGATTTGTCTGATATATTCTTTATCACCAAAATGATTGATATTTTTGCGCAGCAAAGAGCTGTTCAGATAATGAATGAAAAGTGCATTTTTCAATTAGAACGCAGTGAGTATTCGTTTGCTTTGACTTATGTAGACAATCCGTTAGTAAAGGCTCATACCTTACTTAATCAAACTAATCAGAAAAAAAGTTTATTCCGGAAGCATTGTTTTACTTCTAATTTATTGAGTGATTTTAGAGATGAACTATACAATGCATTTGGAGATATTACAGACAAACTTTTTGACATAGTATGCAATACACAATTGGTAGACATTTGTCTTAACGACATTTCTTTTAGTGAATTCAAAGAGATTATAGAAGGGTATATTCCGGAAAAACTGCAAATTCTTCGAATTATAAATATATCACAGTTATTTATAGAACATTTTAATAATTCTTTTTTGCAAGGACTACTATTTTCTTCAAAGAATTCTGACATAGTCACTGCTATTAAGAAACCTTATAATAAGGATTTAAGAACACGATATAGACCAATATTGGAATTTAATATTGATGGAGAAAAAGAATACTTCATTGCTCCGTATATGTTTCAAGAAGCTATGGAGGAAATTTGCGGAAACTTATTACCTTTTAAAGAATTGCCTTCAGAATGGAGGTCTAACCAATTAATAAAAAATTTTACAAAGAAATTATTTCAAGAGCATGATAAGTGGTTAGAAGATTTAGCCGCTAAAATATTCGAACGGGATAAATATCCATTTCTAAGAAATAAAAAGTCTATTAATAATATTTCATTAGAAAAGTCCATTGCGTATATTGGATCCACAAGATTTCCCAATTCTCGGGTAGGTGAAATTGATTTTATTGTCATAAATAAATCAACTCAAATAATCTACGTAATTGATGCTAAACACATAAAAACAAAATATCATCTTCAATCTTTTGCAGCAGATAATTCCAAATTTGTAGAGGAAAATGGTTATAATGATAAATTATCATTTAAGGTAGATTGGATTCAAAAACATCTATATGATGTTAGTAAGGAGTTTGAATGTGACTATTCCAATTATTCTGTACAAGGAGCATTCGTTACCGAAACTTTTGTATATTATAGTATCTCATCGCAATTTCCAATTATTCCCATTGATTGGTTAAATAAGTATCTTAAGACAAATGATAAATTATGTTTCTTACGACAATGACTCACAAAGTTGCAGGTTATTATTATATTTATAAAAGTAACTATTCAGTATATTAATAAAAACGATACAAAAGAAATCTCTTAATCAGAAATATATACTTTGTAACTTTTGGCTCTTAATAAACTTCTTGTTTTTTGTTCTAAAGCAGTTTAATCCCAATACATTATGCCAATCTGAGACAAAAGATACACACTGCATAACTTTATAACGCACATTTTCATATATTAATGTTGAGATTAAAATATTCTGATTTTTCTAAATTTATCCCTAAGAGTCTTTATCATACGTAAAAAAATATTTTTTTAATTCTTTTTAACGGATATTTCTTCTCTATTGGGGAGTTCTTTATTGATTGACCATTCAAAGTCATTAATGCCAACCAATGCAGAACCCTCAAAAATCTCATCAACAATATGCAAAAGTTGCTTACCAATTGCATCAATACACATTCGCGTAATCATCTGTCGGTTATTATCCTGCATATCATAAATAAAGTACTCAAGCATCGGAATCCAGTCATAGAGGGCACGACATTTATCTAATGTAAATATATCTAAGCACATTTTTCTTTTTTTCGCTGTATACGAATAGCGTTTATGGTTACCAATATTTGTATGATATGGGTGTCCATAATGAAACAAAAGTAATTCAAGCCAAAGATGCGCCATTGGTACATCACAAAAACGACATTGCCCATAGAACCAGTTATTAATCTCTGAAATCACCTGATTGACCTCAGGTGTCACAACTTGTTTAAAATCTACATCTATATATTCATCATCAATATCATTATCACTACTGGAACCATGCTTTATATGTTCCTTTATTTTATTCCAATCAGGTGATGAATGGCTATATGGAGACTGCAAGAAAACCTCTGCTATTTTCATACACTCTAGCCGAGATCTTTTGGTTCCATTACTAAGTTTTTCAATAAATTCATCTTCTAAATATTGACTAGAGGGAAAACGTTGGGCATCCATAAAAGCCTCTTGAATAAGCACATCATGAAATTTACGAAAAAGCTCCTCCTTTTTGGCTATTACTTTACTATTGATTAGTCTTTTTGAAAGCATATCTTGCTTAAATACTTCATACGCAGGTTTATGTCTATTGGCATAATCAATTATTAAAGCTGTTTGAAATGCAGAATATGCATTTTCAAAATTCATATCAATAATTGACCTTAAATTTTCAATATCGATACCCATCGCATCACAGCCTTCCACTCTTTGAACCTTACTATTTTCCTCCTCAGTATCATTGCTTGTCAGAACAGACGATTCGAAAAAAGTATCATTATAGAAAAAATTGGTAAGTATATCAATATTCTCTTCAGTCTTATCTGGATATGTTGTATTGACAGCAAGAATACTCATATCATTGAGAGCATTCAAGTCCAACATTTTTAATACAACCTTATATTCTTTAAATAAACTCCCAGTAAAATCAAGATAAACAATATCAAATTTCGTATTCTGTAATTCTGCAAAGACTTCAATCTTACCCTTGTAAATTTTTAGTAAAGGATATGTATTATGGAGTGATTTTACAGCCTGATTAAACAAATTTGAATCACATTCAAAAGCATAAATATTCTCTATTCTTACACCTAACCCAAGCAAATGTTTTACATCATTCTCTGGTTCATTACCGCAGAAGAAAGCGATTTTGAGTTCTTCCGGCTTCTTGGTCTGGTAACAAATATCTGCATATTGCTTCCACTGAATAAAAGCTTCAATATCTAGTTTTTCATTTAATTGCTGCTGACAATACAGCCACAAATGCTCCATATAGGTTGTATTCAAGATGCGATTACTATCCCTGAGAGAAGTCAGCGATTCTACAGCATGATTCCATAATAAGATACGGGATTTATCTTTCTCTGGTTGTTTATATGTCGTCATATAAAATTACAAAATGTTTAAGTGATTGAAAATAAATTACAGTTACCAACTCATAGCAGTAATAGGTTACGAATTAATTATCAGCTACTTTAGCTTTCTGTACGTTGCGTAACCTTCAAACTTTTCGTATGCAAAAGTACGAAATTTAATGGTATATATTGAAATAAAACCCAGCTTTTGAAGCTCTAAAAACAAGTTTTCCCTAAGATCTATTTGAACCGTAAGAGCATCATCATCAATTAATTGACGACCATGTTCCTACTACTATATTGCATAAGCATAGAAAAAAGTTGGCTTCACTCCTAAGCAATGTTCAGACTGATAACGCAAGCCCCCCTTTCTTTTTTTGTTTATGATACAAGCAGTCATCTTACGTCTGTTTCCTGTAGATATTCTGCTTTTCAGCTTTATTTAATTTAAAAGCAGAACCATAGCTAACCAAACATTCCACAAATGGAAAGTAACATATCTCATATTGCAACCACAATCTGAATAAGTTTAACCAGATTGTTCTATATCCCTTCTGAAAACCACTTCTGCCTGATGCGCAAAAGCCGATTTCAGAAACAGTACAAGCAAAAGAAAAGCCCACAGCGACCACAATGTCATAAATGACACTGCCATCGCCGTGGGCACTTCTTTTATATGCTTGTACTAAAACGGTAAAACCGTTCTTATAGTCATTATTTCATCCATATACAAGTAGCCGAAAATGCCACTTCTACAGGACACGCCAAGCGTGGATCTGTTCTTGTGACCATTTTCGGCTATAATGTCCCGTGTCGTAAAACCAGTTTGCCTTCCATTGCAGACAAAGCAACGGCAGACAATCCCGTTTTACGACAATGTACCACCGGAGGAACACCAGTAACCGCAAGCCATGCATGCATGACAATAGCGGTTACAGGACTTCCGTCAAGGCGACAGGAAAGTTCTGCTTTCCCTTTTTTGCTTTTACATCGCCCTTTATCTATCTCCGTGGCGCATTGCGCCATACCATCTGCTCCCTTTTCCTTCGCCTCTCCACTTGTATGCCTCCGTTCCCATGCCGCCTTCAGGACTGCATCAGCATGTCATTTTCGTTGCTGGGGCAAAGGTAATTCCGGGATAGTACGCGGCTGCAAGGTCAAGCCGCCTTGCGGTTGTCCGGAAAAATCTCCACCCTCACAAGTTCAGGTAGTATTTTGTCCGACAAACCTTGCATCCCCTAATCCCTACCCTTGAGAAGCCCCCGAAACGAAAACGACCGATGCGGTCGGAAGACGACACAAGGAAACTACGGACATACGGAGAGGCGAAAAGAAAAAGGATTCGACCCGACCCTCCCAATCCGAGAGAAACAAGTTACAATCTAAAAAATTCAAGATATGAAAAGAAAAAGACACAGCAAAAGCGCATCTCAGCAGTGCAAGTATTACGAAGTGGACAACATCTTCGAGTATATGGTGGAAACTTACATAAACGGCAATTTATCGACTTTCCGTGAATTGTACCACGAACTCAACAAGGAAGCGAGAAAGGACTTTATCGGTTTTCTTTTGGTGG
>CAQBGY010000140.1 GCA_948759685.1 uncultured Eubacterium sp. | reverse complement strand
CATGGAAAGGATACACAAATATTACAGGATTTAGTGCAGGGAACAATGCAAGATTTAAAGTAATAGATGGATTTCTGTGTGATGCAACAGGTACAGTTCTGTTAGCATCTCCACAGGGAAAGACAGGAGTTATTAATATTCCAAAAGGAATTACAAAAATTGGAGAGTCTGCATTTCAGTCATCTAAAGCAACCTACATAAATATACCAGGTACGGTAACAATCTTAGAAACAAGTGCCTTTGAATATTGTAACAATATTACAGAGATAACCATTCCGGGTTCTGTATATCAAATATCCGGCGCAAGTTTTTGGGGGTGTAAAAATTTAAAACGGGTAACAATAAGCAGTGGTGTAAGCAAAATCTGGAGAAACGCATTTTGTGGCTGTAAAAAGTTAAAAAGAGTGGAACTTCCAAATTCGTTAACACTCATACACAAAACTGCATTTTCTGAATGTGGGTATCGGTTGAAACTGTATTGTAAGAAAAATTCATTGGCAATGGCATTTGCAACAAAAAATGATTTTGAGTACCGAATAATATAAGAAATAAATAATTTGACAAAAACAGTATAAAATAATAGAATTAGTGGCATAGGTAAACGCATTGAAAGGAAGAGTAAACTGAAGCGAAACTTAAAAGAGAGCCTGATTGGGTGAAAGCAGGCAGCGGAGTGACAGTTGAAGATGGCCCTGGAGCGGTGGTAATGAGTGTAGAGATTCATCACATAAGTTATCGACGGGAACACCCGTTATAGTGTCAATGAGGTCTGGGATATCTCAGATAAAGTAAAGTGGTACCACGAAGTTTTTATGCTCTCGTCTTTGCAAAAAGACGGGAGCTTTCTATATTATAAAAAAGGAGAACAAAAATGAGTAAAACATATTATTTAACAACAGCAATTGCTTACACATCAGGAAAGCCGCATATTGGAAATACTTATGAGGCTATTCTTGCGGACAGTATTGTACGTTTTAAAAGACAGCAGGGATATGATGTGAGATTTCAGACAGGAACAGATGAACATGGACAGAAAATCGAGTTAAAGGCAGCAGAGGCCGGCATTACTCCAAAAGAATATGTTGATAATGTGGCAGGAGTCATTAAAGAGATATGGGATGCAATGAACACATCATATGATAAGTTTATCAGAACTACGGATGCGGACCATGAAGCACAGGTTCAGAAGATTTTTAAGAAATTATATGATCAGGGAGATATTTATAAAGGGCATTATGAAGGAATGTACTGTACACCATGTGAATCATTTTTTACAGAGTCACAGTTAGTAGATGGAAAATGTCCGGATTGCGGAAGAGAATGTACACCGGCACAGGAAGAAGCATACTTTTTCAGAATGAGTAAGTATGCAGACAGATTGATAGAACATATCAATACCCATCCTGAATTTATTCAGCCGGAGTCCAGAAAGAATGAGATGATGAATAATTTCCTTCTTCCGGGATTGCAGGATTTATGTGTTTCCAGAACATCATTTAAGTGGGGCGTTCCCGTAGACTTTGACCCAAACCATGTTGTTTATGTATGGATTGATGCTCTGTCAAACTATATTACAGGACTGGGATTTGATTTGGATGGAAACAGCAATCCGATGTTTGAAAAATATTGGCCGGCAGACCTACATTTAATAGGAAAAGATATTTTGAGATTCCACACAATTTACTGGCCGATTATGTTGATGGCTCTTGATATTCCACTTCCGAAACAGATATTTGGCCATCCTTGGTTATTACAGGGGGATGGTAAGATGAGCAAATCCAAAGGAAACGTAATCTATGCTGATGATTTAGCGGGACTGTTTGGAGTGGATGCAGTAAGATATTTTGTTCTTCATGAGATGCCATTTGAAAATGATGGAACAATTACATGGGAGCTGATGGTCGAAAGAATGAATTCAGACCTTGCCAATACTCTTGGAAATCTTGTGAACAGAACAATTTCTATGTCAAATAAATATTTTGGCGGTGTTGTTGCAGACAAGGGTGTTGTGGAAGATGTGGATGCAGACTTTAAGAAGGTAATTTTAGAAGCACCGGTGAAGGCAGCAGAAAAGATGGAGAAGCTTCGTGTGGCTGATGCAATGACAGAAATTTTTGCATTATTTAAGAGATGCAATAAGTATATTGATGAAACAATGCCTTGGGCGTTGGCAAAAGATGAGGATAAGCAGGACAGACTTGCGACAGTTCTTTATAATCTAATTGAAGGAATTAATATTGGAGCAAGCCTTCTTGAACCGTTTATGCCGGAGACTTCTAAGAAAGTACTAGAGCAGATCAATGGTACAGCAAGAGCGTTTGATGATATGACGGAATTTGGAAAATATCCGTCAGGAAACAAGGTGACAGAAAAGCCTGAAATCTTATTTGCCAGAATGGATGTAAAGGAAGTAATGGAGAAGGTAGCAGAAATCGAGGCAGCACAGAAGGCAGAAGCAGAAGGTGAGAAATATCCGGAAGTAGAGAAGAAACCTGAGATTTCTATTGACGATTTTGATAAGGTGCAGATTCAGGTAGGTGAAGTAATTAAATGCGAGCCGGTACCAAAAGCAAAGAAACTTTTAGTTTCACAGATAAAGATCGGAGCTGAAACAAGACAGATTGTGTCAGGTATAGCAAAATACTATAAACCGGAAGAGATGGTTGGAAAGAAAGTGGCAGTTATTACAAATCTGAAACCGTGCAAACTTTGCGGTGTGGAATCACAGGGAATGATTCTTGCTGCAGGAGATGATGAAGGGAATTTATCCGTTGTAACAGTGGATAAAGATATTGTCGCAGGAAGTGAAATCTGCTAATTTTTCAGAGCCGGATGGAAGGTTTCAAACATTTTTGAACGAATAAATGAAAGGAAAAGCAAAATGATTTTTGATACACATGCTCATTATGATGATGAGGCTTTTGATGAAGATAGAGAACAATTGTTAGAGCGGATGCGTAACAGAGGCGTCGAGTACATTGTAAATGTTGGCGCATCTATGGCTTCCTGTAAAAGTACAATAGGTCTGATACGCAGATTTCCGTATGTGTATGGAGCGCTTGGAATACATCCGGATGAGATTGCAGAGCTGACAGAGGAAGATTATCAGTGGCTGGGAAAAAGTATTTACAAGCCTAAAATTGTTGCTGTCGGAGAAATCGGACTGGATTATCATTGGAATGATAATAAGGAACAGCAGATTAAAGCGTTTGAGAGACAGATGGATATTGCCAGAGAGGCAGAACTTCCGATAATTGTTCACAGCAGAGATGCGGCACAGGACACATACGAGGTAATGAAATCAAATCATGCCCATGAAATCGGCGGTGTGGTTCATTGCTTTTCCTATGCAAAAGAGATGGCGGAAAAGTTTCTGGATATGGGATTTTATCTGGGAATTGGTGGAGTGGTAACCTTTAGTAATGCGAAGAAACTTCGTGAGGTTGTGGAATATATGCCGATGGAACAGATGGTAATAGAGACAGATTGCCCATATCTTGCTCCGGTTCCAAATAGAGGGAAGAGAAATGATTCATTTAATCTTCCGTATGTGGTAAATAAGATTGCGAAAATTAAGGGGATTCGTCCGGATGAAGTAATTGACATTACCAGTGCAAATGCAAAGAAACTGTATGGCATTGGACAAAACCAGATATAAGTTATGAGGTAAATATATGGCATATTTAGGTTCGCCCAGTGCGACGAAAGAAGTAATAAATAAATATAGTTTTGCATTTCAGAAGAAATTTGGACAGAATTTTTTAATAGATTCCAACATTCTTGAGAATATTGTCGAGGCGGCCGAGATAACAAAAGATGACTTTGTGCTTGAGATTGGTCCGGGAATCGGTACGATGACCCAGTATCTGTGTGAAGCAGCAAGACAGGTAACAGCTGTGGAGATAGACAAGATGTTGATACCGATTTTAGAGGATACGCTGTCAGAGTATGATAATGTGGAAGTAATCAATCAGGATGTGTTGAAGGTTGACATAAAATCTTTGACGAATGAGAAAAATGACGGTAGACCGATAAAGGTGGTTGCAAATCTTCCATATTATATAACTACACCGATTATTATGGGATTATTTGAAAGTGGTGTACCAATTGACAGCATTACGATAATGGTGCAGAAGGAAGTGGCGGAACGAATGCAGACCGGGCCGGGCTCTAAGGAGTATGGCGCATTATCACTGGCAGTACAGTATTACGCAGATGCAAAGGTAATGCTAAATGTATCCGCATCGTGTTTTATGCCAAGGCCAAATGTAGATTCAGCAGTGATAAAGCTGACGCGCCATAAAGAACCTGTGGTAGAAGTGAAAGATGAGAAGCTGATGTTTCGGGTCATTCGGGCAAGTTTCAATCAACGAAGAAAAACGCTGGTAAATGGTTTGAAGAATTCTGCAGAACTGGACTTTTCGAAAGAAGAGATTGTTTCTGCCATTCATCATATAGGAAAAGAAGAGAGTATACGGGGAGAGAAACTTACATTAGAGGAGTTTGCTAAACTTAGTAATTATCTATATAGAGGTTAAAGAAGCAGTTACGGCTGCTTCTTTTTCTATGAATGAACGATTACATTTTTTTTCAATTAGAGCATATAATATAGAAAAAATACTGGGTTTATATCTTGGAAAATTTATTAATCGCATTGAAAAAAGCAAAGAAACTTGAAATATTTATGTCGGTTGTACTCTTAATAGCAGTTACTTCAATTGCCTGCAATATGGATAAAGTAATCGAGACAGAAAATGAAAGTAAAACAGCACAAGCAAAAAAAACAAATGGAAAAGTCGTGGTAATCGATCCAGGGCATGGAGGCGCAGATCCTGGGAAGGTAGGAATTAATGGAGCAAAAGAGAAAGATGTAAATCTGGCAATTGCAAAGGTACTGCGGACAGTTCTGGAAGATAAAGGTTTTGAAGTAGCTATGACCAGAACAGAAGATAAAGTGTTGGGTAACAGCAGTAAATTTTCAAAAATAGGAGATTTAAATGAAAGATGTGAGATAATTAATAATATGTATACAAAGAATAATGAATGCATCATGATTAGTTTACACCAAAACAGTTTTACACAGGAAAGTGTTCATGGCGCACAAACCTTTTATTATCAACGGTCGGAAAAAAGTAAGTCTTTAGGAGAAGCAGTTCAACAGGAATTAAACAAAGAAGTGAACAAGGAAAAAGAAAAAAAGGCAAAACCCAACGATAGTTATTACATATTGATAAATTCAAAATGTCCAGGAATCATTGTGGAATGTGGATTTTTAAGTAATTTTACCGAAGCCGGAAAACTGGTTGATGAAAGTTATCAAATGCAGCTGGCCGAAATATTATGCAGTGGAATTATGAATTATTTCGACATAAAATAAGTAAAACAGCTGTAAGACTACAAAGTTAGTCGTGTGGAAAGTTGTATTTTAAAAGTACATATGATAAAATAAGACAGATACAATTTTGATGAGGCGGAACATGAATACAAAGATTGTAAAGATAGACGTAAAGAATATAGATGAATCTGCTATTCATGAGGCAGGGAGTATTATTAGAGAGGGAGGATTAGTTGCCTTTCCTACGGAAACTGTCTATGGACTGGGAGCAAATGCATTAGATGAACAGGCTGCAGGGAAAGTTTATGCAGCGAAAGGACGCCCATCAGATAATCCGTTAATTGCACATATTTGTGACCGGAAGATGCTGACGTCTTTGGTAAAGGATATACCGGAAAATGCAGAGAAACTGATGGATGCTTTTTGGCCGGGACCTTTGACTTTGATTTTTAGAAAAAGTGATAATGTACCAAAGGGAACAACGGGAGGATTAGATACTGTGGCAGTCAGATATCCAAATCATCCTATTGCAGCAAGGCTGATTCAGGCAGCAGGTGTAAGCATTGCGGCACCAAGTGCAAATTTATCAGGAAAGCCAAGTCCGACACTTGGTGAACACGTTGTTGATGATATGAATGGTCGTATTGATATGATTATTGATGGTGGAATGGTTGGAATGGGATTAGAATCCACAATTATTGATGTTACAGCAGATCCGCCAATAGTTCTTCGGCCAGGATTTATTACATATGAGATGGCGAAAGGTGTAGTTGGTCAGTTGGAAATTGACCAGGCCATCTTGAAAAAACCTGAGGAGGGTTTAAAACCAAAAGCTCCGGGTATGAAATACAGACATTATGCACCAACGGCTGATTACAGTATTTATAAAGGAGAAGCAGTAAATGTGGCAGAGCATATTGCTTCTTTAGCAAATGAAAAAGCAGATGCAGGGATGAAAGTTGGTATTATTACCGCAGACCAGCATTTGAAACTGTACGAAGGAAGACTGAATGAGAACATTGAGGTAGTATCGTTGGGTGATTTGGACAAGCCTGAGACTATTGCAGGTAAATTGTTTAAAGCTTTAAGAGACTTTGATAAAAGCAATACACAATTTATCTTTGGGGAGGCATTCTCTGAAGATAATGTAGGGTGGGCGATTATGAACAGGCTTACAAAAGCAGCAGGTTATAACATTATGGATGTATAACAGTTCGGAGGAAAAATGTTAGAATATTCAAAAATATTATTTATTACAGATGCGGACACATCGCTGGGACCGCTGGCAGCCGCTTTGTTAAAGCACTATCTGCCGACAGAGAGGGCTGAAATCAGTTCAAAGGGACTGGTAGTTCTTTTTCCGGAACCAATGAATCCAAAAATTGTTGCCATAGCAGCATCAAAAGGAATCGAAATTAATCGTACTTCAGTGCAGTTAGAGGGGAGTGATTTTGGACAGGATGTGTTAGTTCTTGTGTTAGATGAAACAAAGAAGCAGGGAATATATGATGATTTTGTAGAGGCAGTAAATGTTTACACTTTAAAAGAATACATTAATGAACAGGGAAGTATTACAAATCCGGATGGAGGAGAACTGGCTGATTACGCAAAGTTGTATGAAACATTGGATGAAGTTATTATTAAGCTGGCGAATAAGCTTAAGTAGAAACGATATAATAAAAAATGCACGGAGGAAGAGGTTATGGCAAAGACAGTTGTTATGGATCATCCGCTGATCCAGCACAAAATTGGAATTATTAGAAGAACAGAAACAGGAACAAAGGATTTCAGACAGTTAATCAGTGAGATTGCAATGTTGATGACTTATGAGGCAACAAGAAACCTTGAATTAAAGGATAGAGAGATTGAGACACCTATTTGCAAGACTACTGTAAAAGAATTGGGAGGAAAGAAATTAGCAATTATCCCGATACTTAGGGCAGGGCTTGGAATGGTAGAGGGAATGCTGGCAATGATTCCTTCAGCCAAAGTAGGTCATATTGGATTGTATAGAGATCCTGTAACAGCATTACCTCACGAGTATTATTGTAAACTTCCAGAGGATTGTGATAAGAGAGCTGTTTTTGTAGTAGACCCTATGCTCGCTACAGGAGGTTCGGCTGCAGCAGCAATACAGATGCTTAAGGATAAAGGTGTAAAGAATATTACACTTATGTGTATTATTGGAGCACCTGAAGGATTAAAGGCAATGCAGGAAGCTCATCCGGATGTAGACATTTATATTGGTGCGTTAGATGAAAAGTTAAATGATCATAAATATATAGTTCCGGGCTTAGGAGATGCCGGAGACCGGATATTCGGAACCAAATAAGCAACGCATAAAAATACAAAAACTCAAGAACTTGTGCTCGCACAAAGTTCTATGAGTTTTTGTATTTTTATATGTCGCGCATAGCGCGACTGAGATAGAGCGGAGCGGAATCGAAGTTGGCGTTGCGAAAGCATAGAGCGCATGGCGCGACCGAGATGGAGCGAAGCGAAATCGAGGTGCAGGGTGCAAGAAAGACCAACTATCAAAAGTCAATAGGTAAGAGAAAATAAGTTTTTGAATAT
>CAQBGY010000139.1 GCA_948759685.1 uncultured Eubacterium sp. | reverse complement strand
AAATGTGGTATCAGTTATGACAGCTTTGGATAATTATTTTGAAAAGGCGGAGGTTCCAGATTATTATTTTGGAATGAGTGATGAAAATGAATGTGAAAAAATTAAGCAGTTTGCAAATGAAAATCAATATCAGTGTAAATGTTTTGAACATATCTTAATTAATCCAAAAGACATAAAAGTAAATAGCAAAAAGTTTAAATATACAAATACAACGATGATTTCCAATTTGAAAAATTGTACAAAGTTGTTTGACAAAAATGATAATGAAATTGTAAAAGTTAATGATGGGGAACTTTACGTTACAGCTGAATTGTTCTACTCAGACAAATATGATTTGAAACAGGGAGACATTTTAAAAATAACTATCGGAGATAAAACGAAAGAGTTTAAACTAAAGGGATGTACGAAAGATGCTTTGTATGGTTCGGCGATGATAGGGCAGACAAGACTTCTTATCAGTGAAAAGGATTATCAATATTTTGACAAAGAAAAGTCCAATTTATGGTATGAAGCATATTTCTATACGGATGATTCAAAATTTTTGGATAAAATTAATGAAAATAATTTTAATGTTGAAATGAATGCTGATAAAAATACGATTAAAACAATGTATATTATGGATATGATTACGGCACTCATACTACTGATTGTCAGCATATGTCTTATGATTGTTTCTATGGTGATTCTGCGCTTTACGATTAATTTTACAACGAGTGAGGAATTCAGAGAAATCGGAGTGATGAAGGCTATTGGAATTACAAATGGGAGAATTCGCTTGCTTTATATTTTAAAATATTTTGCGATAGCTGTTATGGGAAGTGCGATTGGATTTGGTATTAGTTTCCCGTTTGGTTCATTGATGATTCAAAATCTGTCAAGAAATGTGATTGTCTCTAATGGTGGATATTTTGTTTTGAATATTATATGTGCAATCTTAACAGCAGCAGCTGTAGTGGGATTCTGTTATTTCTGCACACGAAAAATTAAAATATTTTCGCCAATTGATGCAATTAGAAATGGCGAACAAGGAGAACGGTACAAAAGAAAAGGTATGATTGCCTTAAGTAAATCAAGACTGTCTCCGGTTTGGTTTATGTCAGTGAATGATATTTTCAGTGGAATGAAAAGATTTGTAATCATGATTTTAATTTTTGCGTTTGGAATTTTACTGATTTTGATTCCAATTAATACAATTAATACATTAAAGTCAGATAATCTTGTCAGTTGGTTCAGTATGGCAAAATGTGACCATGTTGTTGCACAGGAATTATTGTTTGGTGTTTCAAAAGATAACGAAAAGATGATTGATAATAAACTAAAAGGTATAGAAAAAATATTATCAAAAAACAATATTACGGCAGATGTGTTCCAAGAGATACTGTTCCGCATGGGGATTTCCCATGATGGTAAGAAAATGAGTTCTCTGGCATTTCAGGGAAAAGGGAATGTTACAACAGAGATGTACTCTTATCTTGAAGGAACCCCTCCACAGAGTAACAATGAAGTGGCAATCAGCCATGTGGTTGCAGATAATATTCATGCCCGGATTGGCGATATGGTTGAAATAAAATATGGTAATACAACGAAGAAATATATTGTAACTGCATTGTATCAGACAATGAATAATATGGGAGAAGGTATCAGATTTTATCAGAATGAAATGCTTGATTATAGATTTGCAGCAGGCTGTTTTGGAGTGCAGATAAAATATACAGACCATCCGGACAGTGACGAACTGGCAAGGAGAAAAGTGATATTGAAAAAGAATCTGTCTGATGAAAAAGTTTATTCTACCGGTGAATATATTAATGAAATGATAGGTGATATTGCCGGACAATTGGAAGATGTAAAAATGCTTATTATAATGATAGTGCTTTGTATTAATGTTCTTGTTACCGTTCTGATGGTAAAAAGTTTTATCACAAAGGAAAAGGGAGAAATAGGAATGATTAAAGCAATAGGATTTAGAGACACTTCTTTAGTTGCATGGCAGACGGTACGAATCGGAATTGTTTTGGTGATTGCAATTGTTTTGGGAACATTATTCTCCTCCTCGGTTTCTAAATTTACTTCGGGGCAGGTGTTTAAAATCATGGGAGCACAAAGCATTGAATTTACAATCAGACCAATGGAAGTTTATATCATATATCCGTTGTTGGTGTTTGGAGTGACTGTAATTGCAGCAATGCTTACAGCATTACAAATAAGAAAAATATCAGCATCTGAGACATCAAATATCGAATAAAGAAGAAACTATACCTCCGAATGAAGAGCGGAGCATTACAGATTAATTAGAGGAGAGAATTAAATGGAAAATATTTTAGAGGTCAAGGACCTATGTAAAACATATATCATAAACAAGCATCAGAATAACGTATTAAAGAATGTAAATTTTAATGTGAAAGAGGGAGAGATGATTGCTGTCATGGGACCATCCGGCTCAGGAAAATCAACACTTTTGTATGCTGTTTCAGGAATGGATGATATTACAGCGGGAGAAGTTGAGTTCTGTGGGAAACGTATTTCGGAATTAAGTGCAAAGGAACTGGCAGGACTGCGTTTAGAAGAAATGGGATTTATATTTCAGCAGATGTATATGTTGAAAAATCTTACGGTGTTGGATAATATTATTCTTCCTGCCTGTCAGTCGGATAAAATCAAGGAGAATCGTAAGGAAACGGTACAACGTGGGCAGGATTTGATGAGAAAACTGGGAATTATTGAAATTGCTGATAATGATATCAATGAGGTTTCGGGAGGACAGCTTCAGCGTGCGTGTATTTGCAGAAGTATGATGAATCGTCCAAAAGTAATATTTGCTGATGAGCCTACAGGGGCATTGAACCGCACATCTTCTGAGGAAGTTATGGAAGAATTAGCGAAAATTAATAATGAAGGTACAACTATCATGCTTGTTACCCACGACGTTAAGGTAGCTGCAAAATGTACAAGAGTCATGTATATTGTTGACGGAAATATTGCCGGAGAGTACAATTTAGGTAAGTACACTTCTTCTGTTCAACTTCGTGAAAGAGAACGCTCATTGAACAATTGGCTTATGGAAATGGGCTGGTAAAGATTGGGGAGGAAAAGATTTGATAGATATTCTAATCGTTGAAGATAATAAAGAACTTTCTACATTGCTTAGTGATTTTCTTAGAGCAGAAAATTACATTGTCAGCGTAGCAGAAAACGGAGAAAAGGCCTTGTCGCTGTATAATAAATATGGCGCAAGGCTTGTCTTGCTTGATATTATGCTGCCGGGAATGGATGGTTTTGCAGTATGTTCAAAAATCCGCGAGCAGAGCAACACACCAATTCTGATTGTCAGTGCAAAAACAGAAAAAGACGATAAACTGAACGGATTGATTTTGGGTGCGGATGATTATATTGAAAAACCATATGATATTGATATTATGCTGGCAAAAATTGATGGCATTTTTAAGCGCAGGTATTCTCTTGATGAAGTTGCAGATGGAAATCTGCTGTTAAATAAGGTAAACAGAACAGTAAAGAAAAACGGTGCTTTGCTGGAAATGACAGCAAAAGAATATGATTTGTTATTGCTGTTGATGGAGAATCGAGGAAAGGTACTAAATAAAGAATATATATTTAATCAGATATGGGGATTCGATAGTGATTCTGAACCACAGACTTTGACGGTTCATATCAAATGGCTTCGCCGGAAGATAGAAGATGATCCGAAAAAGCCAAAAAGAATTTCAACCATATGGGGTGTTGGATATATGTTTGAATAAGGAGCATCTATGAAAAGTTATAATAGAATATTGATTGCTGTAGTTGTTACATTGATTGCAATTTTTACGTTTTGTAATTTGTACATATATTCTTTTGACAGTAATAATAGTAGCGGAAAACAATATAGAGTGGAAGCACAAAGGGTTGTGAATCAGATTGAAAGAGAGGGATATTCAAAAATTGATTTATCTCAATATAGCACGATTACAGCAGTTGATGTTATGGGAAGTAAAGATGATAAATCCTTTTTTGAAACAGACAGCGATTATCTTATTAGAAAAATTAATGGAGAGTTTTATAGAATTGAATATAGTCTGCAGGACAATCATTGGGAATATGGAATTATTGGAATCATGAATTTCTTTCTTGTTGTCATGGCAGTTATGGTGATAGCAATTATGCTTTTTATCCGGCAAAAAGTATTAAAACCTTTTGACGAACTGAAAGAAGTTCCTTATGAACTTGCCAGAGGGAATCTGACGGTTCCGGTGAAAGAAGGCAAAAGTAAGTTCTTTAGTAAATTTGCATGGGGAGTAGATTTATTACGTGAGAATATAGAACAGCAGAAACAAAAGGAATTAAGTCTGCAGAAGGAAAAGAAAACTTTAGTCTTGTCTATCTCTCATGATATTAAAACACCTCTTTCAGCAATAAAACTTTATGCAAAAGCATTGTCGAAAGGACTGTATAAGGATAAAGAAAGGCAGACTGAGATTTTTGACAATATTCATACAAAAGCAGTTGAAATTGAGAATTTTGTGAATGAGATTATTAAAGCATCTAGTGAGGAGTTCCTGAATCTAGAGGTTGCTATCGGTGAGTTTTATCTTTCACAGGCTGTGGAAAAAATATCGGATTATTATTGTGGAAAGCTGGAATTAGTTAAAACCGGGTTTATGATAGGAGAATATTCCAACTGTATTCTCAAAGGGGATTTGGATCGTTTGGTGGAAGTTTTACAGAATGTGATAGAAAATGCGATAAAGTATGGAGATGGATATAGCATTGAAATTTCGTTTACAAAGGAAGAAGACTGCCGCCTGATAACGGTAAGAAATAGCGGATGTACTTTGCCTAAAACAGAATTGCCACATGTTTTTGAAAGTTTCTGGCGTGGTTCCAATGCCGGAAACAAGAGTGGAAGCGGATTGGGACTTTATATCTGTAGACAGCTTATGCATAAGATGGATGGGGATATATTTGCAGATATAGACCATGAAATGATGTGTGTGACGGTGGTAATAAGAGAAGTGTAAAAAGAATGTGGAAGTAATTGTTTAATCAATATTTTCCACATTCTTTTTTATATTGTTTTTAAAACTATTTGTTATCTGTAATTTGATTCTTTCGATTAATCCATTCGGTGGAAGCATCCATGGCGGTGCGGCAGGCATTCGTCTGGTCCAGAGCATTCAACATAACAAAATCATGAATGATGCCCTGTACACGTATGGCAGTAACATCCACTCCTGCACAGCGGAGTTTCTCACCAAAGGCTTCGCCCTCACTGCGTAAAACATCTGCCTGACCATTAATAATCATGGTTTCAGGGAAATTCTTTAGACATTCTGTATCTGTACGCAGTGGAGAGGCAGTAATTTCGTTTCTATCAGTAGGATTGGTGGTATACTGATTCCAAAACCATTGCATTCCTGCACGGTAAAGATAATAATTAGTAGCAAACTCTCTATATGATGGAGTGTCAAAACAAGCATTTGTCACAGGATAGTATAAAAGTAGTTTCTGAATTTCAGGACCACAGCGCATTTCTGACATGAGACACATGGCAATTGCCATATTTCCGCCGACGCTGTCGCCGGCAACAGTCAATGTGTTGTGGATGATACGACTGGTGTTTAATTTGCAGTTGGTAAGTGTATATTGTCCGCTTATAAGCTCCCAAATGTGTGACAGGATAAAATAGCATTTCTCTATGGCAACAGGGTATTTTGCTTCTGGTGAACGAGTGTATTCAGGAAATACAACAAGGGAATTGGTTCTTGCGGCAATTTCTCTGACAAGTTTTTCGTGAGTGTGAAAACTGCCAAATACCCAGCCCGCACCGTGAATATAAAATATTACATTTTGAATAGGCTTACAAGTTTGAGGAGTAACGAAATAGAGTGGAATTCGTCCCCAAGTAGTTTCAGCTTTTGTTTTGCATATATTAGCAGGATATTTGTAGACAGGAGTATCTTGAGCCTTTTCTAAGACCATTCTTCCCTCATCAGGCGGTAATTGAAAGATGAATGGTGGAATGGAATTTTGATTGCAGACTTCTTCGGCTGCTGGTTCTAATGGAACACAACGTTTCATATAGTTTTCTCCATGTTTCTTCATTATTAAAATATATGACACATACATTTATGTATTCAAAAAGATTATTATAAAAACAATTGACTCTTACATTGTGGTAGGTATTATAATAAATATAAGCTCAAGAAAACACAATATTGTGGAGGTAACGAGATGTTAAAAATAGGAGATTTTTCAAAATTATCCAGAGTTAGTATCCGAATGTTGCGCCATTATGATGAAATTAATCTTTTAAAACCAATAAAAATTGACGAGTTTACCGGATATAGATATTATAATGAAGAGCAACTTCCGGTTATGGCTCGCATCAACGCATTGAAAGATATGGGATTTAGCCTTGCTGTAATCAGAGAGATTTTAAGGTGTTATAACAATAAGGAAGAGTTGGAGCAATATTTGCGTGTTCGATATGCTGAACTGGTTGAAGTTTCAGAGCAGACAGCGCAACGGTTACGATTTCTGGAAACAGCCATAGAACGGCTGAGAAAGGATGAGAATATGAATTATAATGTTGTATTGAAAACTTTGCCTGAGAGACAAGTAGCTAGTGTTCGCAAGATTATTCCACGCTATGAGCAAGAAGGAATGTTGTGGAACATTCTATTTCAAGAGACGAGTCATTTAAATCTTGTATTGGCAGAACCATGTTATATAAGTGCGATTTTCCATGACAAAGAATATAAGGAATCAGATGTAGAAGTAGAAGTGCAGGCTACTGTAAAGGAAAATTATCCAAATACAGAGAACGTAGTATTTAAAATAGAGCCAGAGGTTACTGTTGCCAGTATTATTTTTAAAGGTTCTTATGAACAGTTTAATGACGTATATGCATCTCTTGCTACATGGGTAGAAGCAAATGGCTATGCATATTGTGGACCAATGTTTAGTATTTATCATGTGAGTCCACATGAGACAAAGAATCCAGAGGAATTTGTGACGGAGGTATGTTGTCCGATACAGAAAAAGTAACAGGAGGAAGAGAATGGCATTTGATTACAAAAAGGAATATAAGGAGTTTTATTTACCACCAAAGAAACCGGTAATTGTTGATATTCCGAAAATGAACTATATCGCAGTGAGAGGAAAAGGGAATCCCAACGATGAAGACGGAGATTATAAAAAAGCTATAGGATTGCTATATGCGATTGCTTTTACGATAAAAATGAGTTATAAGGGGACGCGTCAGATTGAGGGATATTTTCAATATGTTGTACCCCCTCTTGAAGGATTGTGGTGGCAGGAAAATACGGAGGGAATTGTCTATTCGAAAAAAGATGAATTTCATTGGATTTCAATGATACGTCTGCCGGATTTTGTAAGTAAAGAAGATTTTGCTTGGGCTGTGGAAGAGGCTGAAAGAAAAAAGAAAATGGATTTTTCGAAAGTTGAATACTTTACTTATGATGAAGGAAAGTGTGTACAGTGTATGCATATTGGTTCGTATGATGATGAGCCGGCTACGATTGTGTCAATGGACAGCTTTGCAAAAGAAGAGGGGTACGAAGTTGATATTACGCAAGAGCGTTTTCATCATGAAATATACTTGAGTGACCCCAGAAGGTGCGATGTGTCTAAGTTGAGGACAGTGGTTAGACATCCGATTAGGAAGAGTGAGTGAGGTGTTGGTGAATATAAAGGTTTCTCATGAGTTTGGGGCTTTGATTAGGGGCAAAATATTTTGTGAAATTCTGTAATTTTATGGGAGATTTTGTTGACTTCATTTTTGGAAAATGTTAAGATTAATTATATAGAGGGGGAAAGAGTGATAGGGCACTAAAAGAAGAATAATTTTGGATTTTTATACTCCCCTTGCTATGGCAGAGGGGAGTTTTTTGTATGGGAAATGGGAACTATTAATCGAGGATAATAAGAAATTATCAATTATTAATGAGGTGAAATAAATGGCAAC
>CAQBGY010000138.1:1616-7994 GCA_948759685.1 uncultured Eubacterium sp. | reverse complement strand
CCTTTTCAGAATACTTTCGATTCAGTTTTTACAGAATTTTTTTCATACTCTCATTATCTTTCTTGTCCCTCTATCTATACATATTGGTTTATATAAGCAAGTGCACCTTTCAGCTGACATCATACATAAAAATTTCATGATTTTTATTTGCCCTGCTAATAATGCGCCTGTCTTTAGGTACACAATAACATATCTTGTTTTCTACATTGCAAAAATAGAAATTCATATATCCACTATAAATCATTAATTTCTCTTTATTTATGCTATACTGGATCGGTTTTTTCACATTACCGCTTGACCACAATTTAATATCCAGACTCCCATCTTCCAATTCAGCCTCCCAATAACCCTTCTCCCAGTCTATAAGCCCTTTTATATCATAGCTTGTCAGTTTATCCCTTCTGTACTCTTTTTCTTTTTTTTGATAGAACAATATGATTGTATCAACTATATCAAATAATGCTTTTGTTTTGTCTTCCACCAGATCCCTGTTCTCAAGTATCAGATTGACCATATCATACTTCTTTTTTCCTTTTTCTAAAGAAACAATCTCCATAATCATATCCTCATATTTTTTTATCATTCGGAAATATTTCTCTAAATTATTGACACTGCTATTGCCATTTGCAAGCTTAATGCTCTTGTCATATATTTTGTAACTTGTTCTGCCAAACATTCTGATATATGTCGGATTATCTTGCCTGTACAAAAACCGCGCAGATTCTTTTTCATAAATCCCTATACTTTCTTTCGCCTTACCAATCCTACAATTGAGGGAATAAAACAGATGGTCTAATAACCGTTGCTCTATGACCTCCAAATTTTTTGATATATTCCCCTGTTCAATATTTATGTTATGACTGAATTTAATTATTCTCTGTAACATTTCCTGTGTAACAAAACGCATACCAAACCCTGTTTCATTATCGCCTGATATATCTTTCATAAAACTATCTTCCCTGTTCATTATCGTGTCAATAATTGCATGAATGTCACATGCGTTCGTCTTAAAAAGTTTATGTATATCATGCTGTCTTAGCCACGATAAATATTCTGCATATATTGACAGACGTGATCCGCCACTTCCTGACCACAAATATTTATTCAATGCATACAAATCAAAGAATGAAAGTTCTGTATCAGATTCTTCATTATGATATCCAGAATCATATATATCAAGATAGCTGTTTTTCGCCCTTTTATTGACCTTTCTTGAAACAAAATAGGAAATATTCTTTAATAATGACCTGCCATCACAAATCGGCATCTCCTTATTTTTCTTTCCATCCAGTGTCAGACAATTGTTTTCGTCTGTTTTGCTGCTGAATATTTCAATTATTGTCTCATACATAAGTTCATTAAAATCAGAGATATCATACTCACCTTCATAAAACTTACTATGACCATTATCCTTTATTCTTCTTCCATTTTCATAACCTGTGTTTTTTGCTTTAGATAAAAAACTTCTCTTTTTTTTATAAAGCAGCTTATTTAAACACTGAAACTGAAAAGTTACTTTTGAATAAACCGACTCTTCCCACTCTTTTTCCTGTCTATTTTTTTCTTTTTCTAAAACTAATTCCGCATCAAGAACATTATCCATATTGGACAATCGTTCTTGTCTGTTTATTTCGTCCCTCCTGCATATCTGCCTGCTTTCTGCCGCCTTAAACAGTTCATTTAAAGCAGTACGATCACCCAATTGTACCTGTAAATAAAGTTCATATAACTTTTCTAATTCATCTTTATTTTCTGATATGTCTTTATGTCCGTTTGTACTACTCAATAATTTAATCCCTCCACAATAAACTAAATCACAACAACAATGCCTACAATTAATACTTCTCCATCCACTTTCATATTTTCACGAGTTTTTCTCAAATCAGCGACAAAGCTATCAAAAATTCCACAAAAACATAAAATTTCCCAATTTTTTGAGTACAAAAAACACAACCTATAGCAATCCCAATTCTGAAACTGCCAAAAGCTCACATATTTCACATATACAAATATTCTGTTTTAATGTTGGAAACTAAGAATTTATGTTTTGATGGCAAGAATAAAAAAATACCAGCCATCGTTTTATATTTGATGGCTGGTATTTTTTATCAAGCAATTTTGGCGACTACAAAAGAAACTACAAATGCAACAATAATTCCCCAAAATATTTTGCTAAATTTTTCTTCATTTCTTTTTATTTCTTGAATCTGCTCTCCTATCATAAAACTAATTGGTGGCAATATAATATCTCTACATTTTGCAAGAATGATACTAAAAATTATACACAAAATTCCTATTATCATACTAATATTTATAGAATTCACTGTATATACACTTTTCCCAATTACTCCCTCACTCATTACCGAGTATATAGTCGATCCTGTTGAAATTCCTATTATAAATATGCAGAAATGCATAAAAGAAATCTTGGTCAAAAAGGTATACCATTTACTTCTTCTACTCTTTTCTAAAACTCTTTGCACCTTTTCTGAAAATAATATACTTGCATCCGAATCATATACCTTATAAACACCAAATACAGTATGTTGATAACTGTTAATCTTTGAAAAAGTTGGTTCAAAAATTATTTCATTATAATCAAATTTTATTTTCAGCCTCACAATTTTCCTAGCTTTTATATTTTCATAAGCTAATAATTCATCTAATGAATCAAACTCTGCACTGTCACCATTACACAACTTACATTCATAGGTTATCTGTTTGAAAAAAGATAATATAATTTCTTCCAAATCTTTAAGCAATTTTTCATTAACAATAATTGCTTCTTTAAATCGTATTTTTCCATGTATTGTCATAACATTACCCCTTTTTTAAGTGATAACATTATACCACACCATCAATAAATATTCAATTCTCAATGTACATTCCACACTAACTACAAGCCCAAATCCCCCTCAAAATTCCCTTACCCTAAAATCCTACACCATCACATCTAAAATCGCTTACAAGCCAAATAAACGTATGTACAGCTTATGATTGGACATAACATACAGCGTAATTCTGCGCTCTACTGCCAACTATTGAAAGACCAATTTCATTGCCACCTTATATCATTCTTTTCAGTCTCCGTCTAGCTGTTCTCCTGTTAGCCCTCTTATACTTTCTCCAGCCTTTATGATTATGCGTCCAACATGCATACTTCCTGTCAAACTTATCTTCATATGATAGCTGCTTATAGAATCCTTTACGCATATATACCACCTTAATGTTATATGATTAATCTACTCTCACATACTGTGAGTTTACATTCACATTTCACTTTCTCACAAACTCAACAACATTATTCATATTCCCATTTTTCAGAGTAACCCTGAACTCCTTAAATTGTGAAATATCGAAAACCTCATTCTCAGCTACATCACCAACCTTTAAATCAGTCTCTACAGCCTTGATACTGAAATCATAAAATGAAATCTTCTCTACTTTGTATATTCTATCTGTGTTACTTATTTTGATATATTTAATTTTTGTATTGTTAATTGTCTGTGTCCTCCTTCACATTTACGCATACAGCCTAAAACTAAATTCCCCATGACTCCTTTAACTTATTCAAAAACTGCATCGGCTCATTATCCTCTATGACATCAGGATGGAATTTCATAGCCAATACCTTGTAAAATTTCTTTAAATACTCTTTCTCCTTGTCAGTGTAGTTACTGCTTGAACCAATCGAGTAACTACCACTTGTGTATTGCTTATAAAAATCATCCCATTTCTTTTGTTGCTCCTCATGGCATTTGCGTTCGTATTCCCGTTTCTCTTCATCAACTTTTTTCTTTTCAGCCCTGATCTGTGGAAGCTGCTCATAAAGTTCTTGATTCATCACTTTTAAGTGAATATCATAAACCTGTTCAAAGATATCCTCCCCATAAAGTTCATCAAACACTACTTTCTTAGACTCATACTTTCGTATCATCTCCAAATGCTTATTATGTATCTTATATTCTTTTGAGGTTGTCCATAATTTAGATTCTACAGTTTCAATTTCACCTACTTTTTCCTCGATTATGTCACAAACAGCATTTAACTGTTCCTGTGTTTTATCAGGAAAAATTTCTTCTAATTTTTTATAAAACCAATCATCAGGATAAACATAATGATCCAGGAAATCAAACCAATGGAAGGTTCCCATTACCACTTGTTTTTGTTTTACTTTACCATTTTCGCGATAGGATTCTTTGACAACAATCTTGTAGGAATAATTTTCACGTTCAAATTTTTCCTCCGAATATTCCCATTTATAACGAGTTGTAGTATCTAAGTTGTATTTAATGGTAACTACATCTTTTGAATATCCATATACCTTTGATTTTCCATAAATCTTTTGAATTGTTACATACATATTTAATCCTCTCTGTGTAGGTACTTTTTATTGTTTGATAGTAACTACAATTTATATATCATTAAATCACAAACCTCGTAGCCTTCACTTCACGAAAATAATCATCAGGATCTTTACCTTCTGCCTCTAATTCCTGCCTAGCTTCTCGAATACACTCGTTCATTTCCTCATTTGACATGCCAAAAGCTCTTGCCATATCAGAAGATGTGCAATAAAACTCTTCACCTGCTAACTTTCACAGCTCCATTTTCAAGCCCAAATAAATCAAATCATATGACAATCCTTGTTCTATTCCGCTATCAATCAGAGGAATTATTGTATCCTCTGTGATGCCGTATTGACTGTAATTTGTTAGTATGTTCCGTATTATTAATTCTCTTGTCATTTTGGTGTTTCTCCTTATATATTTTCTATATTACATTCACGCTCTTTTGCATATTTCAATGCTTCAGCATATGTACTGAATAATAGAACTCCATTACGAAATAATTGTCCTCTGGATTTTTCCTTATATGGTGACACATGATAATCAATTGATATAGAATATCCAGTAATAACAATGGCAATTCTTACAATGTAGTATTCTCTGATATCCAGCAATTTTCCTCGATCCGTAATTCTTGGATGGTAAACTTTTTGATGCAGTTTGAATTTCAATGGAATATTGATATCCTTATTTTGATTATCAATTAAATTTTCTGTTTCTATTGGTTTATCCATATTTACATTATTCATCTTCTTTTTCTTCCTCTTCATCAAACTTTCATTTATTAACAATCTCTTTCATTCTTTCAATAAATCCCTTTCTATCAGCAATCAAAAATTCATTTGCATCTTTATATTGTTTATATAAATCGCTGACCACGATATATTTCTGATCCAGTTCAGCCTCCGCAAGTTCTTCAATTAATTTACCTGTTGCACGTCTGCCAGCCTTGTCATTATCCAATGCAAGTATCAATGTTTTATTGCTTGAACGCTCTTTTAGCTGGTTCTTCAATCTCGTGATTTCATTTGTACCACCAAGCCCAACAGCATCTAGTCCTACTTCCACAAAGGACAATGCATCAATCTGACCTTCAGTAACGAACACATAACCTCCGTTTTCAAAAAGATCGTTCACTGTACGATATGTATATAATGCAGCAACATTAAATAATTCATTACCATGCTTATAATACTTGCTATTGCTATCCCACAAAACCCTATCCACATATCCCTTGCAGTCTGGATTGTACGGAATTGTGACAAGTTTATTTTCTGCATCATAGCCCAAGCAAAAATCATCTATATCTTTCTGCTTAATCCACGTTTTCTAAAATAATCGATTTTCAATACATCCTTGTGACATTTATGCAAATAATCTGTATAGTCTTCCTGATTTATTTTAGGTACTTCCGGAACCTTAACAGACTTACTTTTCTCTTTCTTATCACCATTTAGATAAGGACGCATAATTTTCAATGCACGATTATAATGTTTAGCAAAATCATTCTCTAGTCCTTCCATATGACCAACCAGATCAAATATATCGCCCTTTTCCGTACATGAAAAGCATTGATATCTTGTACCTTTAACATGAAAAGCAGCCGTATTCTTTTGTTTATTACCAGAATTACAGAATGGACATGTATAGAATCCATCTCCACGCTCTTCTAATTCTCCCTTTGATACTAAATAATCAAGATACTCTGGTAATAACTCTTTCAAATCGCCTTTATAATCAAATCCCATTTTAATCAGTCTCCTATCGTATTCTTTATTGTTTGTTGTATGTGCTACGCAGTTGCCTGACTGTATGCCGCTTCGCGCCATACCTTGCCTGGAAATAAAAAATGATATATGTTGTATTGATGCCAATTTTCAGCCAAGCATATATACTATATTACATAAATATTTAATCAACAAATGATTCTTCCAAATCGAACTTCAAATCCTGCGAACCATCATATCATATATACATTTTTTTATTTCCAGGCAAGGTATGTGAGCGCCAGCGAACATTCCGTTGGGCA
>CAQBGY010000138.1:0-1606 GCA_948759685.1 uncultured Eubacterium sp. | reverse complement strand
CAACGCCGTAGGCTATATAATCAGCTTATTTACTTGCGTTTTCAAAATTTGAACATATATAACTACTATAGAGTTTTTTATATATAGTAGTTGTAATTGTTCAATTTTTAATTCTCTACAAAAAGGAACCATTTAAACAGTCTAACAATAGAGTATATATATATTGGAGTGTCTAAATGGTTCCTTTTTATAACCCTTAAAAATTTGAACATATATAACTACTATATAAATAGTCCTCTATAGTAGTTGTAATTGTTCAATTTTTAAATAACTCGTCCAATTCCTTCGTTTCATCATCATTAAAATCTATGAGTATCTTTTTCTCTTGTGGCTTTCTTATGGAAATTAATTCATCTGTAAGCTTATTCTGAAGCTCTACAAAATATGGGAAATAATCAAATATACCTAATTCTTTCTTAGTAGGCAAAAATGATTCTGGAATACTACCAATCATCATATGTTCTTCTTTATATTTTTCCAATGCTTCTTGGTATTCCTGATCCGATTTTTTATGTTTGTTTTCTGCCATAACCCATGCATTCTTGTATAAAGCCTCTACCACCTTGTCATTTAGTCCTAATCTTTGCAATTTCATCTCTTCAAATTCTTTTTTGAGGTTCATTTCATCTTTATAAACTGTATCCATGATATCTGATTTATTGTAATTAATTTTGATTCGATTAAATACATACTCCCACCCATACCACTCTTGTAAATATGCATTCATTCTCTCAAAAAATTCTGTATCTCTAAACGATGCATAAACGTGCCGTTTGCTTTCAAGTCCCATATCCAAGAGTATCTTTCTTTCAGCTTTCAATATCTTTTTCTTTTGCTGATCGTTTGCTGGCAAAGAAATTTTATGGTTATCTTCATCATAAAAAACAATGACTATTTCTCTATCATACTTAATTAACGCCCTATTTTCTAATCTATCCAAAGATGAAAATAATATGTCTCTTAACCTTTGATTACATCTTTGATAAAATTTTTTCACGTCAAATGGTTTCACATCATATTCCGGAATTCTATCATTCAATTCATCCAAAGATATATTCTTATAATTATTGTTTATCATTCCAAGCAGCTTCCACATTTGATTAGTCGTAAAATAAAACGGATCTTTACTATTTTTTTGTTTTGCTAATATCTTTACAAGTATTACTTCAATATATGTAGCATATATATTTTTATTAGCTCTGCCATCATCTTTAGGAAGTGGTTCATTATATATATCCAAAATAATAAATTTCTGCCCTTTCTTTTCCCACAAAAAATATCTTGCCCATTCCTTTAACTGCGCTTTTTTAGAATTTCCCTCACATACCTGTTCATTCAAAATTCTACACATTTCCCTGTAATTTTTTACTACCATTCCAAGTTCAAGACCACTTGTGTCAATTCCTAATATGGATCTATCTGTATTCCAGCTGTTATTTTCTGAATTAAATTGATTTAAAGCCATCTCCAACAACCCGATAAACTGTCCTATGATTTCCTTAACCAATTTCATCAGCCCATCTGAATCAGAAAAATCATCAACCATGCTGCACATAATAATTATTGTAGCTGCTATGAAAAAATCATACTCATTTGATAACCCACT
>CAQBGY010000137.1 GCA_948759685.1 uncultured Eubacterium sp. | reverse complement strand
TCTGATGAAGACTTACCATGTAGGTACCGCCAGGAAATGGAAAAATGCTACGGTATTCTGGCAAACAGACATATCCGGAAAAATAAGAACCGGAAAAATTATGCAGTATAATGCAGAGACAGGAAAACGTATAAAAGAACCTTATGCACATGTTTCATGGGTACATACAGAACTTGATATACCGGAATTCCACTTACAACAATGCTACTTTGGAGAACATCTTTTATACAACAGCAGGAAACCCGTTGCCATAGTGGAAAGCGAAAAGACTGCTATCATTGCTTCATTCTATATACCGGAGTATATCTGGCTTGCAACGGGAGGTAAAAACGGATGCTTCAACGAGCAGAATTTTGACATACTAAAAGGCAGGAATATTGTTCTGTTCCCTGATATCGGAATGACACAGGAATGGAAAGAAAAGTGTATGCAGATGAGAAAAAGAAACATCCGAACTGAGATTTCCGAGTATCTTGAAGTAAATGCAAATGATGTGGAAAGGGTGAACGGATATGACATTGCCGACTATCTTATAAAGGTAAAATCAGGTGAAGCCGTTCTCCAATCCATGACAAGAAAGAATCCTGCTCTAAAACTTTTGATCGAGACTTTCGACCTTGAACTGTCAGGTTTCGGTACTCAATAAAACCACGTTACCCATATACAACAATATTCTGGAAAAAACGGAATGACAAAAGGAATGTAGTTTTTTCGGTTGGCAAGTTTATGTTTTGGTAATACCAAAACCTCTGAATCCATCCGAGAAGTACCTAACAGAAATCAATTATAAACCGAAAAAAAATAATCAACAAAATGGAACAAAAAAGCAACAACAAAAATAAGGCTATCGGTGGCAGACCTCCACTGGACAAAATGGAAAAACGTACAGAGATATTGTCATTCAAATGTACCGTATTAGAACGACATATCATAAACGGTAAAGCCATGACAGCCGGTGTTACATTAGGTGAGTATATAAGAAATACGGCCATAAACGGAAACATAACAGCACGCCTTACACCTGAAGATGTAAAACTGATAAGGAGTCTTTCAGGCATGGCAAACAACCTAAACCAGCTTGCTAAAAATGCAAATACTTTCGGATATGTTTCAGTATCTGAATCCGTGTCAGAACTGGCTGATGAAATAGACAAAATCATTAAACTGATAAAGGCATGATGGGAAAGATTATGAAAAGGAATGACTTCGGTAAGATTGTAAATTATACGATGAAAGGCAACAATAAATCCAAGCTGCTTGCTACCGAAGGAGTACGTTCAGACAGCAAACAGCATATAGCTGAAAGTTTCAGTTGTCAGGCAGGTTTGAATACAAGAATCAGAACTCCGGTCTATCACATATCATTGAGCTTTTCAAAGCAGGATTCGGGGAAACTGACTGACGACCTAATGGTAAAGATTGCCGGGGAATATATGGAAAAGATGAATATCAAAAACACACAATATATTGTTGTAAGGCATTACGATAGAGAGCATCCTCATATACATCTTGTAATAAACCGTGTGGACAATGACGGTAAAACCATAAGCGACAGCAATGACCGCATAAGAAACAACAGAGTATGCAGGGAACTGACAATAAAATATGGCTTGTATATGCCGAAGGGTAAAGAGAATGTCAAGTATGACAGGCTTCGTGGCAAAGACAAGCATAAGTATGAAATGATGTTTGCCATACGCAAGGCTTTGGAGAAAAGTAATAATTGGAGCGAGTTTCAAAAGAAGCTGAGCAGAGACAAAATTCATTTTACTATAAGAACAGACAGCAAAGGTAAATCTTGTGGTATAGTCTTTTCACGTGGCGAATATACATTCAGCGGTTCCAGAATAGACCGTAGTCTGAGTTATTTTAAAATAGCTAATATGCTAATCAAATATGAAAATAATCTGGATATATCGGACAGCTTAGGAAATACCCAGCAAGACAAAATCCAGGAGCAAGAAAAGGATACAGTCACACCAGCAGAACATGAGGAAATATATGAAAATGACATTACCTCTCCTACTGGCAATTCTATTATAAATGCTGTTGCAGATTTACTCCTTCAGCCTAATGCGGTAATATCTTCAGGAGGTGGTGGAGGAAACAGTAACCAGTTGGATGATGATGAAAGAAAAAGGAAAAATCGTGAACATATTAGAATCAGAAGAAGATGATAAAGAAAGAAATTGAAGGAGCCGCTCTCCTATTCATATACAATGAGCTTAAAGATGAAATAAAGGCCATACGGACAGACATTCAGCATTTGCATATTCAACAGCCCCAGCAATCAGAGAACAATCAAGAATTAAATTCATTGTTGAAGGAAACGATTGTAAATGCTGTAAACGACACTATAAATGCCCACATAAACAGTAGAGAAAACTATGCCGATGAAGTTAGCAGAAGATGTAAGAATACTATTGATTTTGCAATTGAAAGGGAAACCAAACTGGTTAATAATGTGTTATTGCCCAAACTCACCCCTATTATTCAAATCAATAAAAAGATAGATACCATAAATGCAAGGCTTAGCGGAATCGAAAATGACATACAGAAGATGCCTAAAGATAATATAGGTAGTACCAACAATAACAGATTTTTCTATATAATGTTGATTGTTATTACTTGTATATTTTGGATATTGGGAAATTTTCTTTACATGGATTTAAATCAAAGGTATAATGAGTTAAAGGAAAGGCATGAAATGGTAATGAGGAATATTAGTTCTAATAAAATCAAGAAATAAAAATAGCTAAGTATATTCAGTCTGTTATACCATCTAATAAAAACATTGAACATATGGTCTTACAGGCTAAAATTATGTATTTATTCTTCTAAAAGAATTATAAAGAACACACACAAATGTGTAAATCCGAATAGTAAATCAACATTTAGAAAGTAAAACAGATTAGTTAATCACATTCAAATCTGACAACCATTTTTAGAGATAGTCAGTCAATAAACAGTATCTTTTCATAAAATTGACTTGATTCGCAATTTTTATTGCAGATTATTTTATTAGAATGATGTTTTACTAAGTTTTATTCAGTACTTTTGCAATAAAAGTAAGAATAATCATAACCAAAATGGAAGTGACTAAAGATATAAATCGAATTAAAGTGGTGCTCGTTGAAAAGAAACGAACTAACAAATGGCTAGCAGAACAACTTGGTAAGGATCCAGCTACAGTTTCTAAATGGTGTACAAACACTTCTCAGCCTGGATTGGAAACCTTATTACTGATTGCAAAAACTTTAGAAGTAGATGTTAAAGACCTACTAAATTCTACTAAATAGAATCAGATATATAAGTATTAAAAACAACTTAATAATGAGGTAACTTATTATGCCCAAAAATAAAAATGCAGATTATCGGTTTCAAGTTTTAGATAGATGCTTTAGTGATTTTCGTCATAGATATAGTATCGAAGAATTATTAGAAAAAGTTAACGATAGACTTTATGATACAAATGGATGTAAGTCTATGATTATGGAACGTCAGTTGCGTGGCGATATTAATGCTATTCGTAAAATGCTTCCTGACGGAATATACCTTGAAGCAATTAAATATGATGGAAAAAAATGTTATTATCGTTACTCTGAACCTGATTTCTCCATCTTCAAGAATGAACTTTCTGTAGCAGAAGTGCAAAACCTTCGTGCTACGATTGAAATGCTGAGTAAATATAGAGGGCTGCCTTCTAATGGCTGGTTAGAAGAAGTCATTTCAAACCTTGAATTAAGATTTGGTGTAAAAAGTGATGCTGAAAATCTCGTTTCATTTGGGCAGAATGAGCAATTAAAAGGTATTGAATATCTTTCTGATATTATTGATGCGACAATCAGCCATCAACCATTGGATATTGAATATATTTCGGCTAATGGCAATTATCATCAACATACATTACATCCGTATTTTGTGAAACAATATAACGGGAGATGGTTTCTATTTGGACTTGATGAAAAAGAGGAAAGGATAAAGAGCCTTGCTTTTGATCGTATTCAAAGTGTATCAAATAGCAACCTGGCTTTCAGAAAAAATGAAAAAATTGATTTCAATTCCTATTTCGATAATGTGGTTGGTGTAACGGTACCATCTGAAACAGAAGCTAAACTGGAAGAATTTCAGTTGAAATTCTCTCCTAGACGCTTCAAATATGTAATATCAAAGCCTATACATAAATCACAGAAAACGATAAGTGAAGATGATTGTATTATATCATTAACATTATATCATACTTTGGAGTTAGAACAACAGATTTTTTCTTTTGGCCCTGATGTGGAAGTCCTCTCTCCCGCATGGTTTAGAGAAGTTTTTGCAAAAAAAATAGCAGACTGTATGAAAAAATATTTTTCTATGCAGAACTTTTGCATAGAAAAGACCGAACTTTGCAAAATCAACAAGACAATGGACGTTTAATTTAATTTTTTTGTAGACATGTTACAGTTTGTTTCTCTTTCTTCTAAAGCGCAGACTCTCGTAAATCATTACGTAAACCTTTCTCGTGCTAAAAGTCCATTTGATGATAATATACTGAAAAAATTATTGATTTCAGTATATAGCCGCACTGCAAATGCAGATACCGAACTATTACATATTTTAGAAAAATACCTAATAGATTTAGGTGATTACTATACCGATGATGAAATTGATATTCTTCTTTCAGAATATTCAGCTCTTGCTATGTATTGTCATCAGCATGATGATATATTCTATAGCTCTTCAGGCAACAGAAGAAAATCAATGATTGCAGGATTTCAAAGCGGAGTGAGTGACTTTTTAGCTCCAATTGATTTGGTAAATATGTGTCTGAAAATAGCTGATTGTAAGACTGATAGTAATATCTATTTACCATTTGCCGGTACTTGTTCCTTTGCCTTATATCAGTCAACTTCATGCCATTATGATGCAGATGAGATTAGTACAGAAGTTTGGGCATATTCTAAAATTTTGCTCTTGTCGCAAGGTATTGTAGCAAACTTGAGGTGTAGAGATTGTCTGGTTCGTGATGATGCCAGCATAATTAAAATTCCTTCCCCAAAATATGACTATATATTCTCTTTTCCCCCTATGTTGTTTGGGCGTGAAGAGCGATACATCGCAAATACTTTTCTTTTCCTTGCTCAAAATGCTCTTAAAGGCAATGGGGAACTTTATTGTCTATTACCGATGTCATTTTGTTATGGAAGAGATTGGTTAGAATTTCGTGAGTCAATTCTAAAGAAAAGTGCGAATTTGTATTCTGTTATTGTTATATCTTTACCACCATTGTTCAAGCCATATGCGTCTATTCCTATGTGCCTTCTGTGCCTTAAAAAAGATGGTAAAGGTACAATATGTCTTGTAGATGCCACAGATGATACTTTTTCTGCATCGAAAGATTTGGCTGGTTGGAAGCAAAACATATTAAAGGCAGACAGTATTATTGAGACTATATCAGACCAGGATGAGAAATATGTATGGATTGGTAAGTCTGAGGATTTATCAGGCGATATAAACCTTCAACCTACGCGATACCTTATAAATGATATTCTTCCAAAAGCCAATGATGGGGAAGAATTATTCAAATTGGCAGATCTTGTTGACATAGTACCTTTCACTCGTATTGTAACAAACAAAATAGCTGAGGAAAAAGGTATTCCTTTTATAGGTATTAAGGAACTTTCGTCCTCCTATCTGAATTGTGATATTTATCGTAAAGAGCTACCTGTTTCTGATAGAAGAATAGGATATAGAATACTTACGTCAGATTGCCTATTAATAGGGTTCATGGGCGGAAAGTTTAAGGTAGGAAGACTGCACGGGGTATCTAAAACTGAACAGGTGGCATTAAGACCGGAGATTTTTGCCGTGAAGTTAAAATCCAAAGCCATTACTGAAGACTTTTTACTTCGCTGTATTATGGCTAAGGAAACGGAATTACAAGCCAACAGATTGTCAATAGGCAGTGTGATATCACGTTTGACTCAATCGGACTTTTTGTCTATATCAGTTCTTGCACCCACTCGTATTGCAGAACAAGAGAGTTTATGTAAGGAAGATACAAGAAGTAGTTTGACTGAATCCGACCGTCAACTATTAGAGTCCGCAGAATCTTTTCGCCGTGATATTCACATGAAAAAGCATGCTATTGGACAGACTATTTTCAATCTGAATAACTGGATGAAAGTGTTGCAACGTGCTCGTAGAGAAGGTAATGGGATTGTTGATGATAATGCAGTTGTCGGTACAATTCATAAAACTAAGGTTGCTGATATTTATTCAAATCTACAAGCTATCATGCAGGAATTGCAGACAAAAATTAGTAAATTGGATAGCGGATATGGTATGCAATGCCGTGAAATTTCATTAACGGATTTTATTGAAGACTATATTCAGAAAAATCCAAGTCCTATCTTTCAATATGTCTTTGATGCAATGTCAAATCGTGCTCAGCAAACAATTACCGATCTAGATGGTGAAGTTGTAATTGCAAAAGGAGATCCCATAGGATACGTTCATTTTCCGGTTGAAGCTTTGACCATCATTTTTGACAATATCATTAACAATGCGTGTTGCCATGGTTTTGAAAATAAAGCAGATTCTAAGAATATGGTTAGGATTGAGATTATAACAGAAGGAGAAAATTACATTGTGAATATCTCTAACAATGGCAAACCATTACTTTCTGGTTATGACTCTGAAAGTGTACTTACCTATGGAATTTCTTCCAAAGAAGGTAATGGACACTATGGTATAGGTGGATATGAAGTACGCAAATTGATGCAGGAGTTTGATGGTAACGCGAAATTTATATCTAATCCTGATGATGAGTTTTCTGTTGCATATAGACTTATCTTTCATAAAAACAATATTATTGCGTCATTTTAATTAAGTAATATAGAGTATTATGTGTGATATTAGATACAAAGTTTTATGGGTTGACGACCTTACTGGAACCCAAGACGAGATTTTTGCAACCGGTTTTGAAAGCGTTGCTGATGAAAAAGGTATAGATCTCATCCCATTTACAAATTGGGAAGAAGCTGAATTGGAGTTAAAAAAGAATTTCAGATCTTATTCTGCTATTATTCTGGATGCGAACTGTAAATACGGAAAAAATGATAGTAAGACCGATGAATTTTTTATCCCATCGGTTGTATCGTCTTTGGCACGTATGTTTGGTGAGAAAAGACAAACTATACCTTGGTATATACTTTCTGCTGGTACAATGAGCAAATTTGACGATATCGTCCAAATAGCGCAGCGTGACCATGCAGCGCATCAGGAAGAATGGGGCAATTTGGTATATCTGAAAGATGCTATGGATAATTCTCAGAATTCGGTGGATGTAATGTTTACAAACATCGTAAAAGTCGCAAAAAGACAAAATGCTAATATTATAGCGTTTAACTTTAAAGATGTCTTTAAGTATCTTGGTGAGGGAAAACTGATATGCAAGGAAGCTCGTACTATTATGATGGATATGCTTTGTGCATTCTATTATCCTGCTGATAATTGGCAATTCAAATACGAGGGGAATCCTCTTCGTAAAGTAATGGAGTATATCTTTCGTGCTGCATATAATTACGGTTTATTACCATTGGAGTGTTTTGAACGTGATAATCAGCTCAATTTGCTTGAATCCAATCGCTATATGTCTGGATTAGAAACGAAGCACAGTGGGTTACGTTACGGTAGTGAAGGCGATACGATATTCCCAAAATCTATTGGCAATATTACACTACAGATACTTAATTTTTCCAATGTCGATTCACATACAAATGAGGAGCATCCCTACACCATTGATGATAAGGATCTGGTAATTTCTGAAAACGAAAAGGAACTTTATTTTTCGTATGTACTACAGTTATGCCATGTCATTAAGTACTTCGGTGCATTTATCGATAGCCATCCAGATAAGGAAGCAAATAAAGGGATGAAAAAAGTTGTGGCTGTACCTACCTCTACCAATAATACCCTTACAAATTCTCCAGTCGGACAAAGGGATCTTGTCCAGATGGGAGAAACAGGTCCATACATACTGAATT
>CAQBGY010000136.1 GCA_948759685.1 uncultured Eubacterium sp. | reverse complement strand
GTGACTGGAGTTCAGACGTGTGCTCTTCCGATCTTTAGGACAACTTAGTGATGACCAAAGTCGTAAATATCAGAATCTTGCTACGTCTGCCTCTGTATCAGTGCCAATTGGCAATGTCAATACGCGTTTCTCTTATATGAGAAGGACATCTCGTCCCGCTTTCGAACAACTTAGCTCCGCCATAAAGTATATAGACCGGTACAGCTATGAATCAGGCAACCCTAACCTGAAGCCTGTTTACCGTGATTATATTTCTGCCTCAGCTTCATGGAAAGACATTGTGGTGGAACTTGAGTACTATTCAACCAAAAACGATTTTATGTGGCAGACATCGGAATATCCCGGAAACGATAACATTACATTGCTCACTATGGTAAATATGCCACGATTCAATACATATGGAGCATATATAAACTATTCTCCTACGTTCTTTGGGAGATGGCATCCATCCATAATGGCGGGAATCAATGCTCAAGATTTCAAAATTACTCATAACGGTAAAATCATGAGTCTGGGTCGACCTTTAGGGATTTTTCGATTCGATAATGCAATACACCTTCCTTGGGATATATGGTTGAATGTCGATTCCTCGTCAAGGACTTCCGGAAATGGAGATAACTGCTATGTTAAACCATATTGGCAATGCAATCTCGGACTATATAAATCATTTGCAAATGACACATGGAGTATCAAGCTGCAACTCAACGATGTTCTCGATACATGGAGACAGAGCGTCATATTATATGATGCCATAAGTTGCAACGTAACAAACAAGTTATACGATACCCGGGATTTGTCACTGACCATAAGATACAATTTTAATTCCTCAAGATCAAGATATAAAGGCCGCGGAGCTGGAAATCCATACAAAACCCGATTCTAAAAACGTAGATAAATTCATACAATAAAAATAGTCCCGGCTTGTGAAAGTTAGGGCTTTGCTTTATGTTTTTACGCTTATCGCATCAAAGAGTCTGTCACTATTATCACATACAGCGATAGCTTCTTTCTCTGGCAATGATGAGTTTTTCCGATTCATGTTTATCTTTCAAATCTTTCATCTTACTGACGTGTAAATTGGAAAGATTGTACGCATCATAGATTCGTACATCCGTTCTTCTGCCGAATCTGCCATGATAATGATAAGGACGCGAGGTATATTCCCATTTTCTTTGCTATTAAATCACAATCTTCATCGCCTTGTACTCCATCAGTTTAATTTTTATAACTTCCAATAGCAACAATACGACTGTCTTGTGGTAAAGGGAGCGTTTAGGCACACTGTCGCTTCATCTACCTGACTTTTTGTATTAGCCGATTTGACTTCGAATCCAAGAAATATTGCGTGGTCATGTCCGTGGGTTATGAGCTTATTTTATCAGATAGTTTGAGCCTGAGTGTCTCATAATAAAACATTTTTGATGTCTGCCTTTATGTTTTTAACGCAGTCCTCCTTACTGCCGATCACACCGATGAGAAAACGTTGGTGTAGCGCACACATAGACTATAATATATTTGAATCATAGAATAGGGGAGTCCTGCCATATTCCATATATCTTATCATATTGATACAGGTATAAAATTACTTCGGTCCGGTTTGTTTTTGATGTAAATGTTGCAAGTCTCATCAAAAATACGCTGTACATATATTTGCAAATTTGTGGTAATTCGTCTTGATATATTACAGTACATATCGATGAATACTCTGGATATTCCGGAATCCGAAGTCTGTATGAATACCGAGCCTTAAGCTTAGAATGATGTTCTTAGTCTGCGTCCACTCGTAGATGTTTGACGGATCCTCATGTAACTATAAATATACTAAAATCACCTCATAATTCACACAATAATCATTTACAGTATGGAGGGTGTATATGATAATGTCATTCTTAAATTACGTATAGAGTAGCTTATAATAACTATCGTAATATAGCGATTATCCCCATCATACACCTCTGATGACAGTGCCTAATGATAATCAATATTAAAGACTTTAGACACTTGATTTTTAAAGAAAGTGCTGCCATAATATTTTTGGATACAGTGTCAAATCTACATGTAAATAATGCAGATATAATAATTGGAATGTCATTATTTCTTTTTTTTAAGCACCGTATGATGAAGTACATATAGTATGTGGTTGTCATTATTGAATTCTCACATTATGTTAAACATAACTAATCTTGAATCTTTAAAATATATCGTGATTTTGTTTGAGTTCTAACATTATGTTAAACAGTATTTAGGATTAAGGGTTAGGGTATATTTTGAACTTTTTCGCAAAATTACTCTGTTTGTTATTCTTCTATTGCACATTCATTAAATCGGAGAATTGATATCGAATGATTGATGTATTAGATGGCTACTTAAATTATTTTTATTCTTAAAGTATGTACTCAATTTTTTTATGTTACGATTCATCGATATTTGTAATTGATACGTTATAACTATGTGAGTATTTACGATTCATTTCGTGTTTGAGTAAGATAATACCTACATGATGGAGTAAGTATCCAAATTCTAATGACATAGGGAGAGATGAATTCTTTTATGTAATCTGTAAGAAGATACAGCTCGTTGATTGTGTCAATTTATTTGAGTACTTATTTTGTGGATTTAAGAATTACTTAATGAAATTTATGGAAACGGAATTTGAGATGCTATCAGAGGTGAGTGCTTTAAAATCACAGCTTATGTCGTTTTGGAAGGATATCTTTCATGACGATGATAAGTATATCGAGTTATTCTTCGAATATTATTTTGATAAATGTTATAAAAGAATACTGTTAGATGGTAGAGATATTGTGGCTACACTTTACGGAATTCCATATACTTTCAGGACTGACTCTTCTCGTTTAAATGGGATATATCTGTGTGGCCTCGCTACGTCAAATGTATATAGAAAACGTGGTATCATGTCAAAGTTAATCCGAGAGTTTATAAGTGATATTGAATTTGATCAGGTCTGTGATTTTGTATTTTTAATCCCGGCTGATAATCATTTACGCGAATATTATAAGTCGTTTGGATTTGAAGATTCATCTGATATTTACCGTATGTATTTAAGTCCTTACAGTGATACATGGCGTATTATACTGAGTAGTGCAATTGAAAATTATATTAGTAGTGATAAAGGTTATTATCGTGCAGATATTTATGATATAGAACATTCAATATTTTCTGATTTTAGTGTGCTCTCGCGTGTAATTAATCGGTGTATTGAAGCCGAATACGATAATATTAGGGGGATCCGAATTTGCCATCGTTATAATGACTGGTGTGCTATTCTGCGCGATATCGAATTAAGTGGAAGTCAACTTTTGGTTGTATATGATAAAGATAATCAAGTAGACATAGTGGTGTCTATTGATAGTGAAGGAGAGTTGAAGATTTTGTGTGGTAATCTTAAGAAGGTGGAATACGTGATATGTGGGATATTTAAAAAGTTTCGAGATTTGTCTTGCGACTTAAGTGATGACGAAGTATGTCTCATAATTCAAAAAATCAAGTATGGAATGGTGAAATTTTTATCAAAATCCCAAGCCTCTGAGAATCGAATATTTCAAACGAACCTGCCTCGTATCAATAAATATAAAAAAATAGATTTTGTGAATTTAATCTGCAATTCATTTGAATCTCGGAGTAATCAGGTAAATTTTCAATTCATGTTGGACTGATAATGTTTGTATTGTAGATGGGGGATGTAGGGTTATACTTTGTAGTGGTTATATTCTTATTTTTGGACATAGGAATAATTGTGTTTGTTGTAATTTGAGGATTGTAAGTATAGTGTTGTAGATATTTGAGATCGCGAGATTTCAGTTATTCATTTTGATCAGCTTAATGGCGATGGAGGCGTGTGGCATTTGTGTCAGCTCAAAATCAAATGATTCGTGCCATGGGAAAAGTTTAAACGACTTTATCATTATGTCTTCATTACGAGATTATTTCCTGTTCAAGCAAGATGAAACTATTGATTCACGTATGCGCAATGATATTTCGTGAGTCTTATATTTAGGCAATCACTTGGTCATCTCTCAAACGAAGTTACAAAGTATCGTCTGTCGCATAGTTCTCTATGTTACAGACGATACTTTGTAATATATGGCGAGAAAATCTTTGGTATTTATCTAGTTTCATAAGTAAATGTCTACATTATTTCTTATGTAATGGATAAGTAGTGTCAAGAGCCAGTACAGTCTGGAAATTCTGCAATATTAGGATGGGAGAGTGGCTGATTTGGGCTAAATTTGAATTGTGGAGCTTGTTGTAAGCAAGATAGGGGAGTCGTGGTATTTTGCCTATATATCACTAACACAGTGAATTATGTGAAATTCAGATGAAATAAGCGGCTTGAGAATTCAAATTCTGGAATCTACTTAACATCTGCCCTATAAAAATTAAATTTTGAGAATATTCTTAGAAGAATTCATAATTACGACGTCATAGGATTTTTATTATTGACTAGTGGAGTGGTCAAAATGTCGCATTGAAATTTGCAGCTATTAATCGTGGAACATTGATTTGCAAATGAAATTTGCAAAAGTGGAAATTTATATAGATTTGGGTTGTGAAATAGTTTGCAAATAGGATTTGTAAATGAGAAATGTAAATCTATTTATGTTTGAATGTTCTGATTTGCTGATGAATAGTTTGTAAATGTATATGAATTTTTCTCAGTTCAAATGTAAATCACGTTTATTAACCTTTATTGTAATTATCAGTATGTGTGGAACATACGATGAAAATATAAAGTAAAATTTATGATATTTAGATGTTATCGGGCAATGAATGCCGATTGCGTGCTTTATAATTTGTAATAAGTGGAATTTCAGCATATTACATGTCTGATTTGAATTTGTAATTTAATCATGTCAAAATAGTAAATTCGTTTTTTTAAATAAGATTCATAAATGAGAATTGCAAATATAAATCATTGTTTGCAAATATGAGTTGCAAATCTCATATTTTATTGTTACATTTGTAATCAAAATCAAAATCCCCAAAATCCAAGCTATATGGAGGAAAATTTTGCTTCTCGTCTAAAACTCTTCATAGATACTAATGGACTTACATCATCGCAATTTGCAGATATGTGTGGCATCCCTCGTCCAAGCCTTTCTCAGGTACTCAGTGGTCGAAATAAGAAAATAAGCGATGGTATGATTAAGCAAATTCATGAGGCCTTCCCAGATGTGTCTGTGTTGTGGTTGATGTTTGGAGAAGGTCCAGTTAAAATAGCTACGGCAGACTCCTTGAATGAGGCAGCCTGCGGTGCTTCAGGCAGCATGCCATCAGATGTCAGCTCATATGAGTCCGGTGCACAGATCTCAGGAATCCAGAATTCTATAAATGTTGAGAATCGGTCGGATTCAACTTCACGTCAGATTCTCACAGGCTTGGGATCGGGTTCAAATGGTGATAACATATCGAAAAATCAGATATTTGAATCTGATTTGAGAATACTGGATTTACAAAGACAAATAGAGAATATGCGCCAAAATCCCCGTAAAGTCATACAAATTACGATATACTATGATGATTCAACCTTTGAAACATTTATTCCTAAGTAATAAATGCATTTTGTGAGAGCAAAGAACTCGTCTTGGTTCAACCGTTGGCTATGGTGTAGTCTTCCGGCAATAAGCAGGGAGGCTATTTCGTTTTATATAGAAGTATATAATAGTGTACATGAATTTCACTTCAGTGCTATTGTAAAAATCAATTATGCGCAAAGATGAATATGTACATAAATTTAAAGCGTATGAAAAAATTAAATTTATCGCTCTTGATTGCAGGTGTGATGTCGTGTCAATCAATAGTACAGGCATCTGAAATGTTACAATTTCAGAATTCGATGTTGCATCCTATTGAGGTCGTCCCAGATAAATCTACTGGCCTTGATGCAATCTATGTAATCTACGAAATGGATGGGGTGAATATCAGATTCACTTCCAGTAATCCAAGTGGTGTGAGAGTATACACTTACAGCAATCTCGGCGGTGGATATGCAGAAGAAATTACTAACTTAAAAATAGATGGTGACGGAGTTATCTTATCAGAGTTATCTGGCGATATCGGACTGATAATTGATGACAACGGCAAGCGATATTATTATTGGATTGTTAATTATTTACCATATAGATATCGTCTGCAATCAGCATCTCCTTCTGATGCGTCAGATTGCGAAGCGACAGTGATTGATGTCGATGGTTTTGCACCTGCGATATTTTACTATACAATCACTGGTCAGCGAAAAGTCCTTAGCCGCGATATAATAGTGACTTATCATACGCAAGAATGGGATGATGCTAATAGAGAATATGTTGAAAATCAGATTGAAGATGTAATAGAATATTTCGACGATACTATACGGATATCTCCCGCGCCATTGTGCTACACTCCATTCATCATATCAGGAGATAAATTTCTGAAAGAATGGAATTGGGGTACAGAAATCGAAACAGCTACATTTGTTCCTAAAGCAGTAAGTGTAATGACAGAAGCTGTTCAAGACGGCATATCTCAAGAAGGTAACACGATTGGAGACGAATCGGATTCCTCATCGGATACTGATAGTGATGATTCATCTGTCGGGAGCAATATTATAAAGGGGGATGATTCAAATCTTGGAGGCTCGGCTCCTGCAGATATCTCATTTCTTGCATACGTGACACAAGGCGTGATGCATTGCGAATGGCAGCTGAGTAATGATCCTGAATTTGAAAGTATTGATTATCGTTTTAATGAACAGAATTTGGATTATACATTTGCTGATGAAGGAACCTATTACCTTAGATTCATCGGAAGCAATTCAGATGGCTCATGCGAAGCCGTGAGTGACACTTATGTGGTCAGCATCGGTGCTTCAGAACTATTGTGTCCGAATGCATTTTCCCCAGATGGCGATGGAGTCAATGATATCTGGAAAGTAAGTTACCGTTCGATAATTGATTTCGATTGCTGGATATTCGATCGTTACGGCAGTCAGATATATAATTTCTCGGATCCATCTTCAGGATGGGATGGGAAGCGAAACGGGAAAGTAGTAAAATCAGGCGTATATTATTACGTAATCACAGCTACAGGTGCTGATGGCAAGAAATATAAGAAGAGTGGGGATATAAACATTCTTCTGCGGCGTAGCGTTGGTGGTAGTGATGATAATGCAGATTCAACCAAGTAGATCAGATTATCAGATTGTAGATATACGTAAATAATATTCTTAGTTACGAAGAGTATCATGAAAGAAGATATAAAGGACACGTATTCCAATACAGTCAATCTTATTCCCGGCTCTACAGTATCGCATAATAGCGATGTGATCGAGGTCGGTGGCGCACGCGTGCATAATCTTAAGAACATTAATGTGACAATGCCGCATAATAGTCTTATCGTTGTGACTGGCTTAAGCGGTAGCGGAAAGTCATCACTTGCGTTTGACACTATTTTTGCGGAAGGTCAGCGCCGTTATATCGAGACATTCTCATCATATGCACGTAATATGATGGGTTCAATGGAACGTCCGGATGTTGATTATATCACCGGACTGAGCCCCGTCATAAGTATCGAACAAAAGACAACTAATCGGAATCCGCGAAGCACAATAGGTACGACGACTGAAATATATGATTTTTTTCGTCTGATGTTTGCGCGTCTTGGAGAAGCGCGTAGCTATCTTAGCGGAGAGGTGATGGTAAAATATACCAAAGACAAAATCGTAGATCTGATAGTAAATAAGTACGAAGGTCGTAGGACGTATATCCTTGCTCCATTGGTTAAGAATCGTAAGGGGCACTATAAAGATCTCTTTGAGAATCTATTAAAAAAAGGTTATCTGCGAGTACGCGTAGATGGCGAGATTCGTGAACTTACCAATGGGATGAAACTTGACAGATATCGTAATCATAGTGTCGAACTCGTAATCGATCGTTTGAAGGTATCAGCATCTGATATCGATCGACTGCGGTCTACAATTGACAATGCTCTGCGACAGGGTGGCCGGCAACTGATGGTTTATGATGTGGAGTCAGAAACGATAAGTTACTAAGATCGGAAGAGCGTCGTGTAGG
>CAQBGY010000135.1 GCA_948759685.1 uncultured Eubacterium sp. | reverse complement strand
TGGAACACAAAACTGAAATTGCGCATCAGGCTGTCATAGCTGTACTCCTTCACATCTGTACCACCATTGTTTCTATAAGCAGCAAAGAAAGTATCTCGCATAATCCACATCGGCAGCATAGAGCCGATCACCCACTCCGTAAACACACAATATCCCAATACGGTGTATTTCCAGTTCTTATACTTTCCAGCATTAAATATCAGATCGGCAAGAAACCCGAATACGATTCCAAAAGGAATTGAAATCCAGCTTTGCCCCATCAGAAAGCAGAGAACGCTGACCAGTGTTCCCATGATTGTTGCGGCGCCAAATTTTCCGGTCTTTGTCAAAAACAGCATGAACGGGATACCGCCGAGAATCCCCAATCCCAACGGGATAATGACCGCGAAGATGGGGATGTAGCCCATCATACCCGTGATGAAGAACATCACAAAGTAAATGACCGTGAAGATACCGATGTTGATAAAGTCTTTCGCATTTAATTTTTTCTTGTCCATTGTAGGAACTCCTTTCTTTTATGCAAAATTGTCTGCCTTGATTTTCCAACCGATTGCTTTTTCTCTCATGCCTACAAAGTCTGCATAAATGCCGGCCTGTTTGATGAGCTCATCATGCGTACCTTGTTGAGAGATTTTCCCCTGATTGATAACGATTATCTGATCTGCATTTTTAACAGTTTTCAGCCGATGGGCAATCATGATAATCGTCTTTCCCTGCGTGAGCGCTTCGATTGCTTTCTGAAGCTCTGCTTCATTTTCGGGATCGACATTTGCAGTAGCCTCATCAAGAATAATAATAGGGGCATCTTTCATAATTGCCCTTGCAATAGAAATTCTCTGCTTTTCACCGCCTGAAATGGTCGCACCGCTTTCTCCGATTACGGTTTGATACCCCTCTGGCAAAGCTGAGATAAATTCATGGCATCTTGCCGCTTTTGCCGCCCTTACCACATCTTCGTGAGCGGCATTGGGAGAACCAAATTTGATGTTGTTCTCAATCGTGTCTGGAAATAAATATACATTCTGAAAGACCATACTGATATTCTTCATCAGACTGTCCAATTTATAATCCCTGACATCAATACCACCAATTCGGACGCTGCCGCTGTCAACATCCCAAAAACGTGCTATCAGATTTACCAGAGTTGTTTTTCCGGAACCGGACGGGCCAACAATAGCTGTGGTGGTTCCCTGCGGTACCACCAGCGACACATGGTTGATTACTTTCTTATCTCCATAGGAAAAACTCACATCCCGCATTTCAATATCCAACCGGGCCGGGTGCTGTTCTTTACCATCAATATCGATCTGTGGGCTTTGATTGATTTCTTCTACACGGTCAATAGAAGCATCAATCATCGAAAGCATAAAAAACATTTCTCCCGCACTTTCCAATTGGCTATACACCATAAACGCTGACACTAATATCATCAGGCAATAAGTCATCTCTAATGTTCCATTTATAAAAAGAGCAATAGAACAGAATGCCGCCGTAGCGCTGGCGATACGGAGAACAATCTGCTCCGCAGCTATGTAGGGAATACGCCGCCTTTCCAAAAGCATATTTTTCTTCTGCGTCTCTTCAATCGTTTTTCCCATTGCGCTATTTGACTGATTTACCATATGAAAAGCTCTTACGACGCCCATTCCCTGTATGTATTCCAGTACAGCATCCATAAATTTGGTTTGAGCCTCTAACCGCTTTGGAGACAATCTTCTGGAGCAGTGCAAAAGCATTGTGTTAATTATCATAAACAAAATCACACCGAGCAAAAAAATCAAGCTGAGTTTCCAGTTGAAATAACACATTGCCAGTGAAAAAATAACCGCATGAATCACTCCTACCAACGTTCTTACAATTACAACAAATGCCATGCTCTCCAGATCACTCATCGTCGCTGTTGCAACTGATGTGAGATTTCCCAGACTGTGGCTGTTAAAATAGCCCATAGGCATATACTTCATGCGATTGCCGATCTGAATTCGCTTATTTTCACAAGTGCGATAACTTCCTTCGCCTTCTTTTGCGTGTGCAAGATCCCAAAACAAAATTGTTCCCAGTACGCTGGCAAGCATAATGCCAAAAGAGATAATAGCTGTCTGAGTGGTAATACTGTCATGAACTAATCCATCCAAAACGACAAATAGGGCAACAATGCTCATGTACGATAAAGAAGCAAACAACCGAAAACAAGAGATAGACCGCCAGCACCACACTATTCCGAAACAAAGAAACCAAAGACCAAAAGCCATAATATGCTACTGCTTTACGGTAATAATCGTATGAAAAGTTAGAGATTCTTAATTGTAGTACATTTGCATATTTCCATGATATTTAGCTACTATTTTGCGAATGCTTTTTATTCCAAATCCATGTTTGTATTTATTGGCTTTTGTGGTGTTCAGTATACCGCTTTGCTCATCAAAAGGATTTTTCCTACTGGAATTAACAACAGTTATCACAACAAATGGTGTTTTTTCACGTCTGTAAGCACTAACCTCTATAAAAGAATCAGAAATATGTTCAGAGGCTTCTATGGCATTGTCCAACAAGTTACAAAAAAGGGAAGTAATATCTGCATCAGCAATAAAATCAATAATTCCACTTCGGATATCTGCATGGAAAGAGATATGCTTATCAAGGCAGTTTAACCCGTATCTTGTAAGGATTGCATTTAGTGTTTCGTGGTCGCATAGTTGTGAAACTTCTTTCAAATCGGAAGACTGCATTAACTCATGAATATACAGATTGATTTTGTCGTGTTCCCTTTTATCGTTCAACGTATTTATAGATTGCAGATGTTTCTTTATATCATGTATTAAAATGCTCTGATTTTCATGTTGTGAAAGTAGCATCTCGTAATATTGTGCGGAATCGGACTCTTTTTGGAGTAATAATTGCATTTCCATAAATTCTAGGCTTTTTTTCCTGTTATACTGTTCTATTCCAAATATAAGCAGGTTAATTGTAAGCAGAAAGACAGCACTCAGTGTAAGCATCCAGTTTAAGATAGGAGAAAGGTCACAGGAATCGCTTATTTTTGTAAAAGTTACCATAACGAAAACAGAAGTTATGGGAATCAATGCTAATAAAAAGGCGGATTTATCTTGTCGTTCATCATGGTTTTGCCGTCCTTTCAGAAAATGAAGCAGGATAAAAATGACTGTAAAAAACATCAACTTTGAAAATATGGCAAATAAGGCAAGAAAATGAAAGTTTTCCCCTCTCTCAAAAAAGTGTGGTGAAAAATAACGAACAATATAGTATACCATTACTTCACAGAGTATCATAACTGATGTCAATATGGAAGAATGAAAAAAAGCAGAATAGGCGTTCATGTAATATCCTGTAATAAGAAAAATTAAGTTAAATACAGAGTATAAAGCCACATTCAACAATTTTGAATTAAAAAAGGAGACAAAGAACAAAATAAAATACAGTCCACATAGAATTGTAAGCTCCTTTTTTGCAGTACGTTTGGCAGCAAAAAGGGTAGATGTGTATTGCCAAAGTATAATGGCTTCTGTAAGAAAACTAAAAAAACACCAAATATTTTTTCCCATAGCGTTACTCCTTGCTCTTTTATGGATATACTAAAAATTTTATCGTGTGCTTTCGAGATAAAGAAGATAAGCGTCTTTAAAAGCACTGTATTTTCGTTTTGTCAGATACGCCCGAAACTGATTATCAGCCAAATGTACAAGGGAATGATCAAAATCTGATATATGTTCAAAATTGACAATAAAGCTACGATGTGTCTGAAAAAAACAATTTTTTGGAAGGATATTCAACCAGTATTGCATATTATGAACAGATTCAAAATCTTGCAGAGTAGTATGTACGGTTACTTTTCTTCCCTGTGCTTCAATCATGATGATTGATGAAGCAAGGAGTGTGTGAATACCTTGCTTAGTTTCAATAGGGACTTTAATATTTATAGTGTTGTACAGGTCAACGGCATCTTTCATATTGCGGAAAAAACGTTGCTGCTCTAAAGGCTTTGAAAGATAACGGAATACATGGAAACGCATTGCTTCGTCTAAATATTTAGAATAAGAAGTGACAATAAAAATAATAATTCGGTCATTTGCTTTTTTCAATTCATTTCCTACATAAATGCCATTGATACCGGGCATTTCTATGTCAAGGAAAAGTATATCTTTGTCACCTTTGTCCGCAAGAAGGGATTCTCCGTCAGAAAAGCAGACTATTTCGGGGCATTTTACAGATATTTTTTCAAAAAATACCTTTATATATCCTTCAAGCTGTTCAATTACCAAAATATCATCATCACAGATTAGTATTCGCATTACACTCACCTCACCATATTTCTTTCAGTATACATCAAAAAGTTGGGGGAACGCAAAAGAACTGCATGAAAAAACATTTTTTTGTTTATTTTGGGAGAAACACGCCCAAAAAAGAATAAAAAATGTCGTTTCATACCAAAACCATTGCAATTATGGCAGATAAAAGGATAATAAGAACTGGCATTATGCCGTAGAAAAATTAAAAGCGAGGAGAGAAAAATGTTAAAGAAAGTAATTGGTGCAAAAGGAATTTTTTTATTAGCAGGAGTGATAATGATGGTATCATTATCAGGATGTGGAAATGACCAAACGGAACAGGATAGTGCTGGTACTATCATTTATGAAGAAGAAGCGCCCGAAAATCAAGAAACAGAACATTCAGAACAGACAGGAACGGAGGATAAATCGGACAGTACGGAAACGAAAGCTACGACCAAAGAGGAAACTCCGGATACTGCCCAATCAGAAACGAAAGAAACCACAACGCAAAGTGAAGTAGCGTCACAGTCACAGACAGAAAATACATCTGTTACACTCACTGACAAAGAAAAAACGTTTTTGGCGCAGATATGCAATGAGTTGGCTGATTTCAATTCCGGGACAACAATGGACGAAAAATTTTGGCGTGATTTTCTATTTAACTCTTATACCGGCGCATCATCAGAAAATGCGGCAACAGAGCAGGTATACCGCGAGGACTTGGGATTTGAGGAAACAGTTGTAAAAGTAAGTTTGCAGGAAGCGCAGGAACGTGTAAAACTGGTTTTTGGTGTTGATCTGCCGGATTTAACTCCTTCTTTTGAGGACATGGAAAAAGGTCAGACCGCTTTTTACTATAAAGACGGCTATTACTATATTGGCGTTTCTGGTCTGCCGGATTATCAATATACATTTTCAGAATGTACTGCGGACAAGGAAAATAATACGAATACCATTGTAAAGTATACCATTGATTTTATGGGCGAGAGTAATGTGGGTACAGTAACCCTTAGCATTTCACCCGAAAATAATGCAAATGGTTTTGTCATTTGTTCAAAGAAAACAGAATTTGTAAAATAATTCTGTTTCAAAAATGTTTAGTGATATGCAGATTACCATTGCAGATATTTTTTCTGAAAATGGAATGGTTGCTACAAGAGTACGATATAAAGCCATCCATACAGGAGAATGTATGGGAATTGCGGCAACTGGCAGGAGTATTTCTTTTGAAGCACTTGAGAATTTTAAAGTTGTAAACGGAAAGATTGTTGAATCATGGGGATATTGGCCGGATAAGGAAATAGAAGCATTGTTAAAGTAATATCGTATATATCAGGAGGTGAGATTTGTCGGTAAAATAATCATGCTTACATTCAACGACACGGAAGAAAAATCGGTTAAAAAGCCATAGCCGCCCTTGCCGATATGATACCGCTGGAAGCTATACAGTCGCCCCAATCCCCCGCCCTTGTTTTTCCGGGACTGGAAATAAGGCTGCACCAACGCCGGGTATTAAAAGACGGGGCAGACATATACCTCACACGTTTGGAATACGGCGCACTCTGCTACCTTGCCGCCAGTCCGGGGCGGGTATTCACAAAGGCGCAAATCTTTGAAGCCGTGTGGAGCATGGAAAGCGAAAGCTGCCAGTCAAACGTGGCAAATGTGATATGCAATCTACGGAAAAAGATAGAGCCGGACAGCCGCCGCCCCACCTACATAAAGACCGTTTTAGGCATAGGCTACAAGTTTGTTTCCGGGGAATAACAACAGGATAACCGCCGCTATTGGCGAAGATACGAAACAGGAAATCAAGGAAAAAGGTTTCCTGTTTTTTTACGCCCATTTTGCTTATTTCCGGCTTTACTGTATGGGAAAATACCGCCGCAAAATTGGCAGAATCCACGCCACGCAAGCCGGGGGAAAACGGCAAAAGCCAGCACAGCGGAATCCGTCACTTTCTTAGAGCAAGATTCTACCACAGTACCAAATTTCGCTAACCGCTCAATTTTGTCCTGCGGGAATCTTGTTGGGGTTGCCACCCCAAGCCCGCCTTTTTGCGGCTTGCGCCGCTTGAAAAATCCCTCAAAAAATTTTTCAGATTTTTCAAAAAACACTTCCGCTTATGCCCCTGTTTTTCTCCTATTAGTGAAAGGGCAAAGCATAAAAGGAGGTGGATATGCCGTCCAAAAAGCGAGGGCGACCTGTTGAAGAAAATCCTAAAAATATCCGTTTAGATATCCGGGTGACAAAAGAGGAATTAAAAATCCTTGACGATTATTGTGAACGCAAAAATGTAAAACGCCCGCAGGGAATGCGCGACGGGATTAAAGCCCTTGAAAACTTATAGAGGAAGTGGTGCCACCGGCAAAGGTATTTGCACCACTTCCCTCACACCACCCGCAGCAAGGCGGGCCGCACAAATATTATAGCACTGTCCGGCTCCGTCTTGCAAGCGGCTTATAAGCAAGAAAGGACAAAATTAAATGGGAAAATTTTTAGAGGCATTTTTGACTGAGCAGCTCCACATCGATGGTGTTGAGAAACCGCGGACTCCCAAGCACAGAAAACTTTGCGACAGAGCCCATGAACTCCATGAAGCATTAGAGAAAAAGCTGAACACCGAGGAAAAAGAACTCCTGACAGAACTGATTGATGTCATTTTCAATGAAGGAAACGTTGACGCGGAAAAGAAGTTTGAACGCGGATACCGGCTGGGTGTCCTGATGACTGCAGAGATATTCATGGAACAGGATACGTTTCTTTAAAACCGGCATATGTTCAAAACGGTATAACAACCAGAAATCAGCTAAAGGAGGAATCATGTACAAAAAACAGACTTACATCACCGGCGAGGAACGAGAAAACTGCAAAAGAGTGACCGACGCCTTTGCGGATCTGTTTGAAAACGAGGATTTAATCGTACTTGACGCAGGAAGGTTCGGCTTTATAAAATTACAGTATTTCAAGTTTCCGTTTGGCTTTGATACTATTCTTGCATTTTACGACTGTAAAAGCCTGTTTGATGATCTTTGGAAAGAATGGCTTTATACGCAGCTTCTTAACTATGCTGCAGATACGCCAATGGAGGAGATGGACTTTCCGGATATATTGAAATGCCTGCCAAAAGATACAAGAAAAAAACTGTTAGGCAAACGGCTTCTCTTCGCCGAAAAGACAGGCATTGAAAATCTGCTGGAGAAAAACAGTCCCGATTTATGGAGTGAGGAATATATGAAAACATGGAGCCAGGATTGGGAACATTTCGACTGGGCACAGGTGCGTGCAAAACTCCGCAGTGCCGAAGAAAAGGATCAGGAAGGCGGAACCATCGACAAGGCTGACATCGGAATATCTCTTGATGAACTTAAAGAGTATTTTGAATGGCTCCACGACACACAACCTGAATTCTATTCTGCCACAATTCTGGAAATGGCATTAAAAAATGCAGGAATACTCCCCCAGAAAGCATATCCGTCGGAGAACGCCCAAAAACATACAAGCGACTTATCCTGACGGATATGCTGCCGAAAGGAATCGTGCATATGAAAAAAAAGGAAATGCAAATGGGCAGTATGTTGGAGTTGCTTGTACGAATCAGGACTTACAAAGCCCTGGACAGAGCCGCCGCAAAAAACAGGCATTACCACAGCACCCTTAAACGGCAGGACAAAGCATTCGCCGCATTGGATAAAGCGGGCTTGAGCAAAGAACAGCGTCTTATCATTGACAGGGCAATCACCGCCACAAACGAATGCGGCACGGCATACGGCGAAGCTGCCTACAGACTGGGCTTTTGCGACAACAGACGGCTCGTATCGGAACTGGAGAAAATTCAATAATAAATAATTCTGTAAAAGAAAAGGGCATTTTCACACCGGAAATGCCCTTTTCCCATTCTATCTTATTTACCCTGTGCGCATCACGCCTCGCCCGCAAGCCATTTCTTAAACAGTTCCCTGAACTCTTCTT
>CAQBGY010000134.1 GCA_948759685.1 uncultured Eubacterium sp. | reverse complement strand
TACTCGCTGTAAAAAGAATCCTAACTGCAATGTTATCCTTATCTAAATGACATTGAGCAATACCATGTTCCTTTTATTATCAATGACCGTATTGATATTGCAATAGCGGTTAATGCAGACGGCGTACATATTGGGCAAAGTGATATTCCTGCTGCTATTGCCCGTGATTTGATTGGTACGGATATGCTGCTTGGCGTCTCCGCTGCTTCTGTAAAAGAAGCAGTACAGGCAGCAAACGACGGAGCGGACTATTTGGGCGTTGGAGCCATGTTCCCTACCGGGACAAAGACAGACGCAAACTATGTATCAATAGAAGAATTAAAAAAAATCCGTCATGCTGTTAATCTCCCTATTATAGCAATCGGCGGTATCAACAAAGGCAATATAAAACAGTTTCACGATACAGGAATTAACGGATTGGCGGTTGTTTCCGCCATTATAGCTCAACCCGATATACAAAAAGCGGCTGCGGAAATGAAAAGTATGTTTTACAAGGAGGTATTGAAACATGACCTTTGAAGCAGCAATTTTTGACCTAGACGGTACACTCCTAAACTCTATGCATGTTTGGGAGCAAATAGATATAGAGTTTTTACAAAAACGGGGATTACCTGTTCCGGCTGATTATGTAGTAGAAATTTGCGCCCGTAGCTTTGAAGAAGCCGCACAGTACACGATTGAACTGTTTGGACTTCCCGAAACAATAGATGATATTATTAAAGAATGGAATGTTATGGCAGCGTATGAATACGCATACAATGTTAAAATTCAGTCCTATGCTATGGATTATCTTTTGCAGTTAAAATCCCGTGGCATAAAGTTGGCTGTTGCAACAGGACTTCCAAAAGAATTATTTATACCTTGTCTAAAAAATAATTCTGTTTTACATTTATTTGATGTTCTTTGCTCTACCGACGAAGTGCGGCATGGTAAGGAATGTCCCGACGTGTTTGAACTTGCAGCAAAAAGATTGCGTGTTGTTCCCGAACGCTGCATTGTGTTTGATGATGTGCTTCCAGCGATTAAAAGCGCAAAAATGGCAAATATGATTGCTTGTGGTATATATGATAAATACTCTGCTCATAATCAGACAGAGATTGAAGAAATTGCAGATAGTTATATTTTTAATTTCAAAGAGGCGCCTTTTCCATGTAAGGAAGTGTAACTATAAATGAATTATGGGATTTATATAATGAAAAGCGGGAGAAAACAGGTTGTACACTGTTAAAAGGTGCGCTCATTCCCAAAGGGGAATACCATCTTGTTATAAGCGCATGGATTGTAAATAGCAAGGGACAATATTTGCTATCTCAACGACACCCTAATAAAATATATCCGTTCTTTTGGGAGTGTACAGGTGGCTCTGTTCTTGCAAGTGAAGATAGTCTGCATGGTGCATTGCGAGAGGTAAAATAAGAATTAGGAATAGAGTTGGACGCAAAAAGCGGAAAGTTGATTTATCAAACCCGACGAGAACAGTCGCAAGACTTCTATGATGTTTGGCTTTTCCATGCGGATATCGATATTGCCACAATTAGTTTACAGCAATCAGAAGTGATAAATGTAAAATGGGTAAATAGAGAGGAATCTCCCAGCAGGTCATGCCGGGGATAAAGTGAGCGTCCACCCGGCGAGAGTGTGAAACTTTGGACTTGTTGACAAACTAAAGAAAAATGGCTTTCTGTATGGTATACTTATTATACCAATTGCAGGAGGTCATTTTTTATGATGGGAAAACAAAGCGGACAAATCCAGATGATAATCCTTGACATAGATTCTATGATTCCAGAGAATCATCTTCTGAGACGGATTAAAAACGGCGTGTTGACAACATCACCGGGCTGGAATGCCGGTTTATCCGGCAACGCTTCATCCTCCATTTCAATATGATATACATATCCAATATCATAATCGTACACAACGCGGTAATTATTCCAATTATCCTCGTCGCCTTCTATCAGTACAAAATATTCTATCCCGTCATAATCACTGCATATTCCCTTTATGACTCCTATTGCCCCTCTATACGTGCCTTGGGTAAAATAGATTATATCTCCTTCTTTAAACCAATCCATTGACATGCTCCTTTCAAAAAATCTGTATGCCGGGACTCACGCGTCTGCCGGCGCACATGCCCCGATACTGTTTCACTTGATCATTAGGTGTCATTTTTCTTAACATTATTCATTCTGACCGGATATGCCTCTTCTATCAGGTCAAGGTCAAAATTATACCAGAACTGAACAACCATGCCATTCTTAGCATTCCCTTCATATAAAATTTTTCCTTTAACCGGATAACTCATTTCACCGCATTTTTCCCCAAAATCCCTGCCCTTTCTTCTGTCATATACTGCCTGTAATTTTCTCGGGCTGATTTTGCGGGCTGTATGATACGCCTGTTTAACTGCCTCCATAATCTGCAGATTAGTCATTTGTGCAGGAAAGTGTTCATTATATTCACCATTAAAAAGATCCCGTTTATCTATTTCAGATGCAAGTGCTAATTCTGAATCCGTAAAGCGGAATTTTTGTTTGTTGTTAATCTCTTTTTTATAGTCAGGATCTATTTCGCTCATATTGCTATTATATATTTTTTCTCTTAATGACTCCGGCAGATATTTGATATTGAATCCTTTTTTTATCTCATTTACATCTTCAGCTGAATCAAGCACAATATCAATTCTCTCATATACAGAATGCCATTCCAAGATATGCTCCATATACGCAGGAGGAATTGTGTCACCATTATGCATCTTAATTAAATCCCAACCCGCTTCCCTTAATTTCCGCCACTTTTCATAATTTACATAGTCGTAATCATCATAGGAAAATATTGCAATATTATACAATTCCCCTCTCCATTCCGGTAATCCGTTCCCTACGGTTTCAGTGAAATGCTCTTCCCAAACAGTATCATGATACTGAAATTGTAACTCATGCTCTTCATATGTATAAACTTCATCATCCGAATCTATATGGCTTACATCATATGCATATTTTTTTGCCACACCAATATCTATTAACACGGTCTCCCTGACTACACAGAGGCTGTCTGAACATGCATTGGGTTTAGTGACATTCACAATATCACCGGTTCTGAATACAATTTTACATTCTTTGTAGTCTGCGCTTGCTTCTGGCGGTTCATAATTCCATGTTTCAGGTATTTCCTGTGTGCTTGGGACATATGCATTATTTAACTGGCTTCCATCATTATCATACTTACCGGAATAGTAATCTGTAATTGATGCTGATGCAGGAATTAATCCATTCTCATAATTCCATTGGTAACATAAAATCTTCCAGTTCGTGTATATATTATTATCATGATAAAGATAATAGTCATCATCGTTATTATCTTCCAATAAATCCCTGATCTTTTTTATATCTTTTGAATTAAGAATCCACTGCTGTTTCTCATACGGATTTCTGTGGTATTCCATGCCGCTGTCTTTGAAATGTAATCTGGCAGCCCTTTTTGCTAAAGTATAATCATTATGGTCATATACTTTAAAGTATGCAGTACATAACCTTTCACTTTATATGCTATAATTAAATAAAACACTTAATCCCTTATGTTGCCTGTCATAATAACCGATTTCATCAATATAATGCATTTTAGGGAAATGTCCCTCCGCATCCTCTGGGTGTTCACAAAAATACGCTTTAAGATATTCCTCAAATACATTGCTTTCATTTTCTTCTGATATACCTTTCATATCATTTTCCTCCTGCAATCCTGCCAAACTATATCTTCCATTCCCTCATTTTTCCTTTTGGGAAATTGAACTGTCTCCTGATAGCTGCTTTTGAAACCATTCATACGACTGATAGCCGTTTAGCTCACACTTCGGGCATGGATTTGTTACGGTGTGTACCAGTCCCAAAGCATAGGGGCATTTGCTGCAGGGTTTCTTTTTTGAATCATTCATCTTTTCTCCTCCCGTAAAATAAGACAAAACAACGCCTCCCGTTTTGGGAAGCGTTTGGAATACAGCTCTCTTATATCCGTTAAAACAATGCTTTTTAAGCATCGTCTTCCATATCCTTTTCGACAGGTTTGGTTAAAATATCCAACACTGCACCCAACGCATAATCAATTTTTCTGACTGCCTTAGCCGTATTTTTAACATCCTTTTTTATGTTTTTCTTGTACTTTTTCTTTAATAACATTACAACTTCTCCTTTCAGCCGCTGCGTGATTTCTTCACTTTTTTAATCAGTTCTGCCTGTCTGATTCCCCATTCTGCCACCTCTTTAAGATGGCGGCATTGTCCACACAGCAGGTTATTTATTTCTTCTCATACAAATATAATCTCCACTTGCATCTTCTCCCTCTGCAAGAACTGCCGTATTCGGGCGTTTCAAAACAAATTTCTCCCCCTCATAAACACGTACCGGATTTCCCCTGACAATGCGGTTATGCTCCCGCCATGCGGCATTAACCTGATCTGCTTTCTGCTCCTGATGCAGACCGGCGAGCTTTTCCTGAAGCTTCTCCATAGCCTTCCGCTTATTTTGAAACTGGCTGCGCTCTTCGGCAGACTGTGCTGTAAGCCCTGTCGGAAGATGTATAATCCGTACACCTGTTTCTACCTTATTTACATTCTGACCGCCTTTTCCGCCGCTGTGAAACTTCTCGATACGGTATTCATCATCTGCTGCAATCTCTGTCAAATCCGGTATAATGCTCACATCAACATACCAGTTCTTCCTTTTGTGATTCTTGCGGAACGGGCTTTGGCAGATCCACAGTACCGTTCCCTCAAGGCTGCTTAAATCATGCCCCGTCTGAAAGCGGATGGAATCAAGGCAGCCCTTTTCATAACCTTTCCTCTCTGACAATATCTCAAAACCGTCATACTCTTTATTTAACGCCTCAAACAGCTTCGCAACCGCCAGCTGGCATTCTGACGGCCCCTGTCCTGCACTGATTTGAACGATCATGATATATTCCCTCCTACTTTCTGCTCCCTGCCTTGTAATTATAGACAGGCGTCAATATTTCCGTTATTTCAACGGTATCCTTTATCTGATCTGCAATCTCCGTTATGGAACGGTAGGCAAACGGCGCTTCGTCTAACGTATCCGCCCCTACACAGCTGCTGTAAATGCCTTTCATTTCCTTTTTAAATTCCGATACTGTATGCCGGTTCTTCACATCCTCACGCTTCATCCGCCTGCCTGAGCCATGCGGAGCCGAATAATTCCATTCCGCACTGCCCCTGCCAATGCCTAAGATAATGCCGTCTTTCATATTTGCGGGGATAATCACCTTTTCTCCACTGCGGGCAGAAACGGCTCCTTTCCTGAGTATCCCTGAATCGTCTAGATAATTGTGCGCGGCGGAAAACTGCTCCACTGCCTTCCATTTCATCCCCTTTAAAATTTCCCGCACAATAATCTGCCTGTTCCACTCGGCGTAACGCTGGATAATCTGTACATCTTCAAGATATGCCGCCTTATTGCTGCCCTCCAGATAGCTCATATAATAGGAAACATCCCTGCCCTGCTCCTTCAGGCACCTGTCTGCCAGCTCCGTATAATATTTTGCCGTTTCTTCCCCAAGATGCCTGCTTCCCGTATGCACCACAAGATACATGTTTCCGTCACTTCCCCTGTCAAGCTCTATAAAATGATTTCCGCCTCCCAGTGTCCCAAGACTCCTTTCGGCTCTGTTTCTATTAATATGGCTGGCGCAGTGCAGCCCTTCATAGGAAAATTCCCCTGCCATATGATGGGGCTCCCTACGTACCGCAAAACCGGACGGCACGTTTTCCCGTATGACTCTGTCCAGCTTTTGAAATTCTGCATTCGTCCGGTTGATTTTCACACAGGTCATCCCACATCCGATATCCACTCCCAAAAGCTGCGGGATCACTTTATCCTTTACAGTCATGGAAAGCCCGATTGGGGCAATTTTTCCGGGATGGATATCGGGCATCATGCAGATCGTGCTTCCGTCTGCGGTTTCATTGTCACATATTAATTTTACCTGTGCCTCCGCATACTCCTCCACATCGTCTGTGAAAATTTTCGCTTCGGCATAAATACCTTTTACTGTTTTCATATAATTCCTGTCTCCTTAAAAATGGGCGCAAAAAAAGCACCCCAAAGGTGCAGCCTGCAAATCCTGTCCCTATACAGCATTCAAATAACAGAAAGTATTGTTTCCATACTTTCCATCTGTTATAACACAATGTTATCTGTAATATGCAAGGAGTTCTGTACCTCTGATTGTCAGTTTCTTTATTCTGTTTTGGATTTTTCTATTCTTCTGCATGGTAACCTCTCCTTTCACCGAGTAAACTGTTTTCTGTTATCGAATAAACAATAACACAGGAATGCGGAATTTGCAAGCTTTATTTCTCTTTGCTACTGATATTGATACTGATATTTTCCCTTGGGGACGGTGCTTCTGTCTATACGCATATCATTAAATTCACATTCCATGCCGCATGCGCTGACCTTTTCAAACTGTTCCGTCCTGTAATACAGTCTCTTCATAATCAAAAACCTCCATAATTATAATAATTCATATACCTGCCTATTGTCCCTGTTTATCACCTCCTATAAAAGCCCCTTCTCATGGAAACTCATGTATCCCTTACTGCCCACTATGATATGATCCATCAGTGGTATCCCTATCAGCTCCCCTGCATTATGGATTTTTTCGGTTATTTCCCTGTCCTGCCTCGAAGGTGATGTGTCCCCTGATGGATGGCTGTGGACCAATACCACATAAGATGCGCCTGTATATACAGCTCTCATAAAAATGCCCCTCGCATCAAGGAGACAGGCATTCCCCGTGCCATGCCCGATCTCAAACACCCCCAAGACTTTCATTCTGTTGTTGAACGCTATCAGATAGGCAAATTCGTCCGCCATCTCATCTACATGGAATATTTCCTTTACCATCTCCGCTATCTTCGATGGTTCGGAAAGGTACTCCCCTTTATAGGGCACACTTTCTTTCAGCCTTAAGCAGCCATACTTTGTATCATTATCCAAAACCAGCTCATATGTATTGATCTTCATATAACCTCCTATAATATAAATAAGAGCAGCGAACCGAAGTCCGCTGCCCTAAAACATTTTTCTTATTGTAATTCATCAGATAAAACAATATCTGTTTTTTCATTCCTGCCTCATCAATTTTTCTGTTTCATAACCGAAATCATACTACAATCACACAATTTTCTTCATAAAATGGAATTTTAGAATCATGTGTAACAAACTTTAGTCCATCTGCTTTTGCCTGGGCAATCATGATTCTGTCAAAAGGATCATTATGCGCCTGAACCTGATTATGATATGTCAGTGTTTCCAGCGCCTTTACATGGCTGTCTGTTATCGGCAGCATCTGATATCCCATCCTTCTACATAAATCCGATAGTCTGGATCCACTTATATGAATCTTATCCGGCTTTGCCATATACTTTATCGTTGTTTCCCAAACAGAAGCGGCACTGAAGTAAATATCATTTTTTGCTTCCATAATTAGATCCCTGGCATAATCCGACAGCTTAGGATTATCATCTAAAGCCCACAGGATAATATGTGTATCCAATAACAGTTTCATTTTATCCCTCCAAACATTTCCGCAATTTCAGGATTCATTTCATCAAAATCATAATCATCATCATACAAATCCTGTCCTTTCGCAATGCCAATTCTGTCCGAAATTTTAGACATTTCTTTACCCATAGGATCAGGCTTCATAAAACGCTCTATCATTTCCAGTAAAAACTTCAGATTATCCTCTGACAACCCGCTAACCTTTTGGACTACCTGTTCCTGTAACGTCATTGCACAAATCCCGCCTTTCCAAACACTGTTTATTCTGTTGCCCGTTATGAGTTTATTATACGCACATTAATCAAATGAAACAAGGAAAATTTCTAATTTTCAGCCACGCTTTTTTAATTATTATATGCCCAAAGGAGCTGTCAAGCCCATTCCATTTACAGCACATCTACCCTTCATGCACAGAGCTGGTTGAATGTTCATTTTCAGTTCTCTTTATGACTGCGATTTCAGGCCTTCCGTTAAGCATTACTTTGTAAATCCATAAATTGTCACGGTCTAAAGTTATGAAAGCATCGATCTGTTCAATGTCCGTGAACAAACCACTTTTCTTAAGCGTTGTATAGTCCCCTTCACCCTGTACTTCCATTGCGATACCTGCAACATAAATTCTCCATTTGTTCATTCATTTTCCTCCTAGTATAATAATGATATAGCCACAAGAGCTATATAGTTAATAAGTTAC
>CAQBGY010000133.1 GCA_948759685.1 uncultured Eubacterium sp. | reverse complement strand
AACTGTTCGAGCATTGATGATTCATTCTGCTAGTTGGACTGAACAAATGAAAAAGGTTTTTTGTACTGAGGATACCAAGACTAAGGGACGTCGTAGGCTTTTAAGAACCTGTGGCTATGGCATCCCCAATTTGGAAAAAGCTATTCAATGTATGAATAATAGTGTTAACATGGTGATTCAAGGAGAATTGCAGCCATATAATAAAAATAGCATGAATGAAATGCATATTCATACTTTGCCATGGCCTACGGATGTTCTGAAATCACTTGGTAGTGTAAATGCAACTTTGAAAGTAACTTTATCGTATTTTATAGAGCCTGGTCCTGGAGAAATTGGATGGAAAGATAAGTATCGTTATCCTTCATGTGGATTAAGATTTGACGTAATTAACTCAAACGAAGATATTGAGGATTTTAAGAAACGTATCAATGTGAAAATGCGAGGAGATGATAAAAAAGATAAGGGCGAGGGTACAAGTGGTAGCGAACGTTGGTATTTGGGTTCTGATAACCGTGATGTGGGTTCGATACATTCCGATTACTGTGAATTAGCAGCTGCTGACTTGTGTGATTGCAAAAACATTGCTGTGTTCCCAGTTATTGGATGGTGGAGAGAACGGAGTTATTTAGGTAAGCATGACAACAAAATAAGATATTCATTAATAGTTTCGTTATCTACACCAAAAGTAGATGTGGATTTTTATACACCCATTATGACGGAAATTAAAAATGTTATTGAAACTGAAATATAATAGAATTCAGGTGATATTTATCACAACTTGGTTTTAGACTTTAATAATATTTTGATAAACATTCAAAGATGCTTGGATAACTGTAATATAATTTTCGGCTTTTCATATGAAAGAAGTATTGTTTATTAAAAATATAAGTAAGTTTGAAAGATATGATTTCCCCGTAGTTTCGCCACGGGGAAATTCGTTTTAACCAATTACATTGAGACTTTTATTGTGAATTGGGTATACCAAAAGATAGATATACTTTGTTAGAATTGCTAACAATGTTTGAACATACATATCCATTATTAAAAAGTTCTTTTATTTTTTCAAAATTTGTTGGTTCTACACAAATTTGAGAATGAATATTCTTTGGTATAGGTTTATTAGTTAGAAAAATTCTAATATAACCATAATACTCGTCTAATAAAATGCCATTAAAACTATTCCTAAAAAATAACTGGAGCGCTTTTGCATTCTCTGGATGTACAGTGGCAACCAGAATATAATCTGATTCGTTCAATATTTGTTTCTCTGCATAGTTTATTAAGTAATCAGCTATATGGAAACCTCTAAATTCCTTTTTGACCAAAGTCCAACCCAATTCATATATTTTACAATCTCTATTAATAAATTTTTGCACATATGGTCTTAGCATTTTGTCATTGTTCTCACTAAAATCAACGGCCTGTAATGCAACTAAATTACTCTCATAAAGAACACCGTATATAATACCTATGTCCTTTTCGAAAATGCACGGAAGTTCTGTATCCAAATCGTCAATAATAAAGTAATCTTTTCTATCAAAATAATTATATTGCGTCAGCACAAAATTTTTAACATATTCAATATCTTCTTCACATAATACGACTAACTCCATGTGAAAAATATCATTTTTTCTTTTAAATGTAAGTTTTTTAATCTGAACCATTATTTACATTAAACCCCATACTTACCATCCTTGTTTTGATAGTTTCAGAAGCTGTATCCCATAGGTACTGATTTATCTCCCTTTTTCCACTTTCTTCAATGAGTTTTTCCCAAATATCTCTTATTCGGGTCACACGTTCATGATCAAAATCAATTTCACCGCCCAATGTAGTTGCATTGGGATTATCCAAGCTAACACCTCTGATTAGTCTCATGTCTCCATTTGCAAGTTTGATAGCAAAAAAACCTTTACCAATCCACTCCTGTTCACGTGATGATAATGTATCAATGTTGTCAATAGCATATACCTTTGTATTTTTGCATACGGCATTTTTTTCGCAATAATACTTTAACCTTCGCAGAAATGTCTCTACACTGTCATCAGAAGTATCTCGCATTAACAAACTTTTCTTGTTTTTCATTACGCATAATCGTATAGTGGGAATTCCCATTTTGTCCATGACTTCCATTTTTCTGACCCAAGCATTTTCATAACTATCGCTTAAATCTAGCTCATCATCCTGCCAGAAGGTCATAGCCCATATTTCACCTTGATAGTTGTTTCCTTGCGTTTCTTTTTTATTTGAAATTATGGCCTCGCTTGCCTTTGTGAGTTCGCCATAATAAACATGACGAGATAATGCACCAGAGCGAGCACCATCCATTCGACTATTCATAGTTTCTACAAAAGTTTGTACTAATTCTAAATAGATATCTTTCTGTTCTTTATTTTCTAGTTTATAAATTTTCTTATAAAGCTGATTAATATCTATGCTTTTTTGAACCTCACTAATAGAGTTTGCTAGTACAACATAATTTGACTCTTGCCTATCTTGTATTTCGGATAAAATCTGATTTTCCATAAACTGTGAAACTAAAAATAAAACAGAAACATCAGCAGCTAAAATAGCAATTCCTATACCTAGAGTAATTTGATCCCAAAATGCAAATAAGGCTGGAATTGCAAATGTTGTTATCACTTCACACACGAAAATAATTAATCTTACTTTTTCGTTTTTTTTCATTGTATGCTTCCTGTTCACTCTTAATCGTTTTTACTTTTTACACTTTCTTTTGCATCTCCAATTATTTTTATTAATGTTTTCATAAACTCATTTGTTTCATTACCAGATAAATCGGAAGACTCTAATAAATACATTAGATAGCTGCTTGTAATTCCGCCATCAACACCATAATTAACATTGTTAGCATATGGATTTTCAATTAAATTAATTACTGCTTGTGCGACGTCTTGTGGAGTTCCATAAGTACTTAATGGCGTTAGTTTATTAGCTAATTCAACGACATTTCCAGCAACGACATCTTTGCTTTGGGGAATCCAACCAGGAGCCACACAATTTACGCGAACACCATTATATGGCCCAAAGTTATTTGCCAGAGATTTGCTCAGATTTTTTAGAGCAGCCTTACTGGCATTATAGGAAATCGTTGCAAAACCGCCTTCTTCTGCGGCACTACTTGTAATATTAACAATGCATCCTCCAGAAACCATATTATCTTTTAGTCCCATACAGATTGAAGCGATAACGGAAATATTACTTGTTAATACACGTCCGAATTCTTCATAGTTAAAATCAAAAAATTCATGCCGTAATTCATGCTCATCAGTTTCTGCAAGCGTTGCATAGCAGTTCACTATTGCATGAATTCTTTTATCACATAATTGATCAATAAGGTTTTTAATACTTTCATGAGACATATAATCAATTTGTGTAAAAGAAATTGAATCAGAAATGTTGTTTTCAGAAATAAAGGCTTCTCTATCAATTTTGTTTCCTTCATATGTTGCGAAAACATAATAATTTTTTTTAATAAGTAGTAATATTGTTTCTCTGGAAATAACGCTGTTATCAAATCCCGTTACCACTGCAATTTTTTTCATCTTTTTCTCCTCTCATTTTTAAGGGTGTAAATATTTATATGGTTGGCAAGTTCCTAATTCTTCGAATAGTTTACGTACAGCTTTACATTTTACCAAATTCTGTCCATCTAGTTTTCCTGTTTCATTTACTGTTTCACCTAAACAGTAACCACCACAATGCAATTTAGCTACACAATTTTTGCAATGTTCCATTTCTGTTGAACACCTACTATTTAATTGCTTTATTTTATCTTCATATAGTTCGAACGCTTTAGTGTTAGGATTCCATTTCCCGACAATAAAAGGATCCATGTGATATGGTTCTGCGCCTAATACAACCATATCGCAAGCAGAAATATATCCATCAGGTGTAAGGTGTGGGGCACTTAATGGTGTACAGCAACGACAATGGTAGGAAGATTCGCCATCAAAATTAATTGTAAGAAAACTCCCCCAAAAAACACCTTTTGCTTTAGCGTATTTGTAAGCAACCAAATAATTATCGATGTAGGAATCCATTTTAAAGCTATATGATTGTTTCTTTTTTTCATCTATGCATACGGGGATTTTTCCAACGCTATAAAAGAGCGGGTTTGTCCATACATAGCGAATTCCAAGATTATAAAAATAATCTACCATTTCAATTTGTCTATTTACATTTGCATCTGTAATGGTAACTCGTGCACCAACCATTAAATTTCTATTTTCTTTGTTGCTAATAAGCCAACGAACATTGTCTTCTAATACATCAGCAGAAGAGTGATGCTCAAATACATCACTATAGAGTGGATTTAACGGTCGATTATGTGCCTGTATATCTGGCATACCATCGAATGACATCCACATAATATTAAAGTTGTTTAAGGCCCATTCACGTATATCTTTTGTGAAAATCCCATTTGTTTGGATTTCAACAGTAACATTTTCTCCTCTATTTGGGTGGGATTTTGCATAATCTGTAATTTTTTTGAGAAGTTCAAACTCCTGTGTAGGTTCCCCGGGTCCATAAAATCTTATATGCCTACTATCATTTTTTTCAAAATACCAATCAATTCCGGCTTTTGCAATTTCAAAAGGAAGTGTATGTTCCTTGATTTCATTTCTGGTTTTGGCATTGTAACAGTATATACAACATAAATTACATTTTGTTGTTAAGAAAAATGACAACATTTTTTTATTGCAATGCGGCATCTTTTTCCTCCTTTTATAGTTAAATGGATTTTATTACCATCTGGGAATATAAATGCTTGTTCATAGTATACATTTAGTACTTTGGCTATCAAAAATATCTCATTGAGAGAAACAGTATTTCTCTTCAATTTCTTATTAAAATTTTGTGGTGTCTGGCGAATATGCCTACAAAATTCAGCTAAACTAAAATTTTTTGCTTGCATAATTGCCTTATCATGTCTGATATTGTCATAAATTACCTCAGCTTAATGTTTATTATAAACCATATGGTTTACAGCACAATATGGTGACACCATACTTGTCGGATTGTGGAAAAACTACTAGAATATTGTCAAAACGTAAACTATAGTCATTTTATATCGAATTTCAAAATATAATCCCCTTATGTCATCAGATATTTCATATTCATGCTATAGGGGATTATAATGACTGCCGATTGCCTGCCCATTTCTGGAAAGAACTTCTCCAGAATGTCGATACTGTTCTTAGATGTATACTTCACAAGATAGAGTTAAGTGCGTCAATACCCTCCCGCCTCCTTTGATAATAGGTGCGGAATCTGCTATCCTGGATGCGAGGCGCAGTTTCTCTATGATTTTCTCCCAATTTCTTAACTGTTGCGGGAGAGCAATGAGTAATACCGCAGTCAGTCTAGGATGGAAACAACCTAACGCGGAAAATGGGTACGGAACCATGCAGTCAGTTCCTTCACGGTGCAGATTTATTCACTGGGATAGATGGTATATCTGATACCGTCTATGCGGAGATAAGAGGTGTGGAAGTTTGCGTAGTTGTAAAGCACCGTGTAAGCAGAAATGCCCAGACACCATCACCAACGCGGGGGACCCGAAAGTTAAGAATTCGTATTACCCTGTCAGGGATTACACAAGCAAGAGCACTCTTGATCACGCGGCAATCTTCAGTGTAGGATTGCACGCGTATCCTGAACAACTATCTGAAAGTGGCAAAAGAGGGAGTGCTCCTGCGAAATTTGAAAGGCAAGACCTCCTCCACAGTATTGGGTGGTGACCGCCATGATTATGCTATTCTTGAAATGGAGTAGGCATTTCTGCACTCTGCGGATTATCTAACCAAGAATTTCAAGAGTTGCAGATATTTTCCTGCTGGACTTGGTTCATAAGGGGCAGAACAACGGAAACATTCACGATGGTAGCGATGCGCAATTTGGTGCCATCTGCTATTTTTCTTTAGGGAAGAACTGATCCAGTGTCTCCAAACAGTCCTTTGAGGTGTAACCCCACAGTATAGAACTAAGCGCCTGAACTGCCTCCGGGCGTTTTCGATAATAGGTTCTATGGGAGATATTCGCAATATGCGGCCGCAGGCTTTCTATGATCTCATCCGTATTCTGGAGTTGTTGGGGAGAGAGGTAGCTGTAATAGAGTATCCAGTAGTATTGTTCCCCGTGTTTATGCTTGTTCCGCAGGATGTCAACGGCGGAATTTAAGAGTGTCAGCATCTTGTTGCTGCGCTCGATGCTCCTGGCATAATCCTCCAGCCGTGTACCGCCAATATCTGCCCCTGCAAGGTAGATAGAATCCAGAAATTCCTCAATGCTGCTTCCAAACTCAATCTCGAAGGTGCTGCGTACCTGCTGGACAGCTAGTTCAAGGTTCCAGACGGCATCCCGGTAATTCTTCAGAAGCTTCCATGTGTCGTGGAACAGGGGATTCTCCTGTTCTGAGGGAATATTTTTGTTTGGTCTTGTGTTTGCCATAGTGTTTACCTTCTTTCTTCATTTTGGGCGCCTGTTTGGTTGACGGGTGCATTACTGCGATCTTCTGGCGGAATGACCGGCGATAGTGTCAGCTCAAACCGGTAGGGCATCTTCCCGTCCGGACAGACAATCTGCAGGGAATACCTTAAATCAGTTTCTTTGCAGTCGGATAAGGGATATAACTTATATTGCGTCCGGGGGCATTCGCAGCACGAAACCCCTTGTGTGGCAAGGATTTGCGCCACTTTCTGAACTACTTTTTTTATGTGCGGTTTTGAAACGCAACCGGACTGCCCTGAAACGCAGTCGTCTGCCTCCATAATCGTGATTTGTTCATCACGGATGGTTTCTGTTTCGGGAAGGGATAAATCCTCCGGAACGTGTACAGGAACCTGAAATGTCATGGAAATTTCCTCCTTGTCGATCATTACGTCACTGATACCAAACATGGTAGACAGGTAGCTGCACAGATAGATGACGCTGCCGTGCCTGCCAGTGAAGGATACCAGCGAGAGATATTTTTTATCCTGCAGTTTGCTTAAAATCCGGCTGACCGTAGACTTTGATATGCCCCAGCGCAGGGCAAGATCGCTGAAATTCGTGAGCGGATTGCCGGTGGCATTGCGGAAATAGACCACAGGCCCCAGTTCAGAGCCTTGCACCTGCCGGTCGTTATAGATGGCGTGTACCCACAGGTCAAGCACAATATCCATCTCTGAGCATTTGCCCATGCTGATCAGTTCATGGACGGCGGCAACCGGGAAAAAGAAAAAGCCCACATCCTTCAGACATGGGTAATTGTAATCAAGCGCCGTATTGTGCTGCTTCCAGCCGTTGATCGTGAATTTAATCAGATGGTTTCTGCCAAGTTTGGTGTAGGTGATGTAATTCTGTTCCTGCAGGAAGTCAAGAATGGCGACTGCCTGATGCTGGAAGCGTGTGCGGAACCATTCCGCCAGTTCCGAGGTCTTGCAGATCCACTCGCCCGGCCCCACCAGATAGGAGATACCTTCTATCCGGCGGTAGGAGGAGCGGAAGTTGGCATAGGAGCAGAGCGTCATGTAATAAAAAAGATAGGAACTTCCGTTTGTACGGATGTCCCTATCTTCCATAAGGCTGCGGATGAACTCGCGGTAGATGCGGCACCGTGGGTAGTCCACAATTTGTTTGATTTCTAGTTGATAGTCCAAGATATAGTCCTCCTTTGAGAAAAACAGACACCCACAAAGGGGTGCCTGCGGATATTGTGTTTCGACAATGAGAATGGATTGCATTCATTGCATTAAAATTGCATTTTTTCAGTTTCTAATATTTGTTTATGTTGCTTTATATCTCTTGAAATTGCCGTAAATTCGTTGTATTCTCTTAATATACGGTACTGTCTGTATGGAGTTCGAGTGATGAAATGGACTTTAGAAAGCTAGTGTTTATGCGGGTTGCAAGCAAATTTGTTTAAGTACTGGCAACGATTTGGCTGCATTTTTCACATCACGCATTAAATAATTACATCAATGGCATAAGAAAACCTTGCTGATTTTCAGATATGAAAACTGAATATCGGCAAGGTCTTTTTATGCTTATTTCTGCTTTTTCTTTTTCGCTGTTTTCTTTTCTTCTTTCTCGATTTTCTGAAATTCTTCCATAAGCATATCACTGACCGCCTGTGAGGGGACTTTCGCCCAATGCTTTGAGGTGTCCAGTTCCGGGTACTTGTACCGCCACTGGTCGTATTCCTCTCTGCTTATCTCGCCCTGTTCCAGTTTGGCGGCTTGCTCCTGCCATGCGTGGAACATATCGAACATGGACGTGTAAGTGGAATAGTCGGACTT
>CAQBGY010000132.1 GCA_948759685.1 uncultured Eubacterium sp. | reverse complement strand
CTTTGTTTCTCGTTAAAGACATATGTATACCGATAACTCTGATTATATTTTTTCATAGCAATATTGATTATCTTTTCAAGAGAATCTCCAATAGCAAATTCTCTCCAATGCTCGGATATACGAAATGTAAAATCAGAATTGCCTTTTTCCATTCCTCGAAAAACCATATTCTCAAGTTCACCTTGACAAGCAATAACAAGCTTGAATTTGGCAAAATAATCAGCATGCTGATTATTTGTATCCAACTTTGTACTCCAAGAAAAATGGTCATTGCTCATTCGTCTGTAATCCAAGCCAAAATAATCTACACATTTGATACTTTTACACGGATTGTTTTGATTTAGCGTTATGTCAAAAGTAAAATCATAATAATTCCATTTCCCATCTATCTTAATCGCATTCCATGCATGTCTTCCTATTTTTCCATCCGCCCTCTGCGCCTCACCCTCTATCACAACACAAGGGAAAGCAACATAATCACAAATGCTTTTTACCGCTTTTGCAATACCATCACATACTCCCGAATTTTTCAAAAACGGTCCTGTTATATCATGCTCACCACCACCTTCATGATACAATACTGTGTCTATCAAATATGTGTGAATTTCGAACAAAATACCCCATTCATTCTCTTTTTCTACTAGGTTCTTAATCTTGTTTATTGTCGATAAGCACTCGTCTTTGATATCTTTATAGATACTTGAGGACATTTTATATTTTGGTCGTACAGAAATCTTCTTTCCATCCATAAAAACATTGCATTTATCTACATGAAAAATCATCGGTGTATCAAGCATCACGTATCTGTATATTTTTTCAATTTCAACCTTTTTTTCACATGGTGATATATCTATTTTTTCACTAAATGACAAAATCCCAGTCTTAAGATCTTCATAAATGCAACGTTCTTGAAAAAGAAGTTTATCCTTATAATATTGAAATCCGTCAAAAGTGCTATATATTGTGAATGTCCTCTCTATCTGCTTTACATGATTTAAATCCTGCATTTTTGCATTTGAAATACCTGTAATGCTTTTTCTCATTTACATACACATCTCTTCCTCATCTGCGTACTCTTTAGAAGATGCTTCTTCTTCCTGATCTCCTCTGAAAGGTACATCCTTAAGAGAATCCCAATCTGTCGTCTGTCTCTGATTTTGGTCAGATTGACCCTGTATATTTTCTTTCTCTCTGAGTATCTCTCCGGATTCTTCTAACTCTCTTCTTGAAATTTCTGGTGGTCGATTCATTCCTTCACCTCCCTATGCGATACAATATTTGTTGTATAAAGAATCACAATATTCTTTATACAAGTCAAATGCTTCCTCATTTCTTCCCTTTTTAATAAGACTTAAAGTACCGATAACAAGTTCTCTATACATCCTCACATAAATAGTCTGCGACTCGTCTTGCTCTCCTATTTTTTTTACAATCAATGGTGCTTTTTCATAATATTCCTGTATTGTTTCCGGATGATAATCTTTAACATATGTATCACGAAACTTTCTCAATATGCTGAGTTCTTCACAGTTATCGTCAAATCGAGCGGACTTTGCTCTCATACACGCTGTTGTGAGATAGCAACCAGAATCGTCTTTCTTCTCTGGTTCAACATATGGATTGCCCAGCCAGTCAGTTTCTATTTTTTGATTGCCAAAAATATCAGTTTCAACTTTAGGGTTTCCAAAAATATCAGTATTTACTTTTTCATTTCCAAAAATATCAGTTTCAGCATTCCAATTTCCAAAAAAATCTCTATAATATCTCTTTCCGTCCTGTTCAATATATTCTCGTCCTTCTTTATCAGTTTTAGGCATGTCCCCATCCTCCTCATATTCACATTATCTCTTTCTCTCTGGGATATCGTCTTTAACACCACATTTTTCTAATATTCATCGAAGTTTTTCCTCGATTCGCACAAAAGTATACTTTTATGCGAATGGAATTTGCTACATTTTCACAATTAGTAGTTTACGCCAAAAACCTTGTAAAATCAAGATTTCTTTGTTGGTTTTTCGGTATTTTTCGTAAAAATGTGGCATTCTCATAAAAGTATACTTTAACAATCCAGCTTTTCTACCTACTGTTCGTCTGTTTCCAATGCTTTCTTCATTTTCTGTCTAAACGTGCTTTCTGGCATACCACATTCCTTTGAGGCTTTTAATACAAATATTTTTCCATCCCTGCACATCTGACAATACTCGCTGAAATTATCCGGAAGTGGTTTTTCAGGTCTTCCGAACTTCACGCCTTTTGCCTTTGCCGCCGCAATCCCTTCAGCCTGCCGCTGCTTAATGCACACTCTTTCATTTTCACTGACATAGCTCAATAATGTTAATACCAGATCCGAAATAAATGTGCCGAGCAGGTTCTTTTCTCTTCTTGTATCAAGAATCGGCATATCAATCACAACAATGTCCGCTCCTTTTTCCTTTGTGATGATTCGCCACTGTTCCATGAGTTCCTGATAATTTCTGCCAAGTCTGTCAATGGATTTGATATACAGCACCATGCCGGGTTTAAGCCTTCTCAGCATCCGCTTGTACTGTTTTCTCTCAAAGTCCTTGCCTGATTGCTTATCAACATAAATATTTGCCTCCAACACCCCCATTTCCTTCAGTGCAATCCTTTGCCTGTCCTCATTTTGATCACGGGAAGAAACTCTCATATATCCAAGAATAATTGTTTTGTCTGCCATAATCTTTTCAACCTCCATTTTTTACTGTACAAATTTTACTTAGTAAGTTCCTCAAAAAATAAGAAGATAGATAACAATTGCTATCTGTCTCCTTTGCTACCTCGCTCCTTTATCTTTCTGTCTTGCCTGATGCCCCCTGCCTGCTTCCCTTATCTTTATGTCCTGCTCTTTTTTTCTGAGTCTATTCCTGACGCTCCGCATATCCACCACCTTTTCTCCGTAATTTTTCTCATACTCTGCACAAGCTGTTTCATAATCCTGATTCTCCCTCTTGGCCGCATTAAGTTCCTTATAGAATGCCTGTACAGAGTCAAAATTGTATTCCTTGACAATAGAAGAAAGTCTCTTTTTCATATTAGAAATCTGGAAGTCAAGACTATCAATCTCCTGCTGTAATTCCTTACGTCTGCCGCCTTTGAAGATACCTGCACATTCGGACAGTTCCTTTTTCAGCATATCCCTTCCTTTCTCACGCCCCAAAATTACCCTGTTTTGGTCTTTCAGCCTACCCTCAATCTCTTTCAGGCGGGGATATTTACTTGCAAGAACGGACGGTTTTGGCTGCGGCGGTCTTTCTGCTGTCTGCCCGGTTTCAATCGAAACTGGCTTTTTCTCTGCCTTTATCTGTTTAATAATGCTTTCTTTCTCTGTGGAATCAACTTCTGAATGCTCTGTATGCTTTTTCATATCAAGTTTCCGATTCGGATTTACGGGAAATGGTATCTTCTTCCTTTCCGGCTGAACTATCAGATTATCTCCTGTACGAATACGGCTGTCTATTTCTTTTGATGTTTCCTTAACAACACTGACATCAATACCGATCACTTTCTCCGCTATATCTATCATCTTCTGCATGGCTTTAGCAATCAGGAGTTCCAATAACAGAATCGCCGCTTTGACAATCTCCCCGAACAGCTCCGGCTTATGTCCGTTCTGTTCAACGGATTCCTTAACTTTTTCCGTGATTTCCGCCTTTTTAAGTTCCACAATCTCCGCATCTGATACGCCGCTTACAATCGCACGGTCAACAGTTCTGTTCCATTCCATGCGGATTTCATTGTCTGCTTTGATTTCCTCCGCTTTCGGATTATTTTTACCAACCTTCTTTGTTGCAAGGTACGGACCGTTTTTATCGAAAATACTGAGCCTGTCCTTATCATCAAGCACCATTTGATTGATTAAATCCGTACAAAACACTTTTATCTCATCTAAAAAGGATTCCTGCTTGAAACTCTCATCTTTAATAGTAAAAATCTTACGCTCATACACTTCGCCCTTTTTGATGATTTTACAGCCTTTGCGGATATTTCCATCTTCGTCAAGAATCTCTTTCTTTGTCCTCACATGACGCCCACGCTCATCATAAAACATATTCCGTGTGGCAACTTTTTCTGCCGGCTGTTCCAGCCGCTTTCTCTCTGCAAATATCATATGGATATGCAGATTCGTTTTACGTTTATTGTGGTGGAGCGCAGCAAAGCACTCCACGCCGTACTTTTCCTTAAATTCGTCTGCCATCTTTTTCAAAAGATAGTCATGCTCATAGTTGATAAAACTCTCCGGAAGTGCAATCATCAGCTCCCTTGCCTCAATGCACTTCCCATTCGTGCCGCTTTTTTCAAATTCCTCCTGATTACATTTGGCAAGCTCCCGCCAGAATGCCCTGTCCGGCTCCGTTGTATAGACTTCATAGAGATGCTCCTGCTTGGCGTGGCTTGAAATATAAGTGATGCGCCCTGATAAGTCATGCAGCTTTGCCATTTCTATAAATGAATTTCTTTTCATAAACGCTTTTCCTTTCTTTTGGCGGATAACCTGCCACCGCATTTTTTGTGAGCAGCCATTATAGGACGGCTGTCTGTGAACCGATGCCCGTATCCGGGCAGTCTACGGCTGTCGCTTTCTGACAGCCGCAGGGGGCTTTGTTTTGTGAAGTCCCCTCTGCAATGCTGCACATCTGTCCTGAAATGTAGCCGTAAGCAGCAGCGCCATCTATGCGCCCGTCCTCTGGGCGGCATGGATAAATACAGTCCGGTTTTTTCGGACTGTATAAATTCACACTTGCGTGAATTTGCCCCCGGCAGGGCGAAATCCCCGGAGCATAAACCGAAGGTTTGTGCGTAGGGTGTATTTCGCTCTCAAACGCCGAGGGCTTAGGGGAGAGCTTGCGCCCTCCCCGGAAATTAGCTGCCGACACTCTCTGAACCACTCTGAAACGGTTCGTGGAACAGATTCTTTACAGACATAAAAAAACCGCCTGTCCGAAAACTGGTATTCCAGTCTCAAAACAGACGGCTACATTTACGCCCTTATTTGCAGCCTTTCGGCTGTTTTTTGCCCTTATTTTGCGGGCTTAAATGCCCGCCCTTTATTATGCAGCCTTTAACGGCTGCCCTTTGTCCTTGTTTTGTAGCCTTTTGGCTACTCTTTATTGGTTTGTAATCAAAATATGGCTGCATTTATACTCTGATGTGAAAAAATCCACAAAAATAAGGCTACAGTAAACTTGATTACCGTAGCCCTGCCCTATAAATATATTAAAATGCGTCAAAGTCAATCAAATCATTATCCGGCGGCTCTGTGGCGTTCTCCGATACAGTTTCTTCCTGCATATTCCCCGCATTCTGCATCGTTGCTTTCGCGTCTGTCAGATTTGTAGCAGCGGGAGAAACCGTGCCGCCCGCCACATTTCCGCTGTCTGCGCCGTTTAATGATTCCTGCCCATACATCATACCGCCCTGCGCCGCCTGATATGCCCCCATAGGAACAGATAAAGAAAAAAGCTGCATCTGTGCCATATACATCCCAAAAAGTGCCGGGAGATTGGACATTACTTTCTTTTCCACCGCATTCACAATACGCTCTGTAAAAGCGTCCTCTTTCTCCCTCGTTTCCAGATAAGGATCATTACCTACCGCTATACACCTGTCATAATAATCATTGACCGCCTCTATCACAAATTTATTCTGTGACTTGAACATCTGCCGTATCTTTGGGGAGTGCAGGAGTTCCCACGCCCTACACTCGTCCCCTTTTTCCATGTTAAAGCGGATATTGTGGTTTTTGTTTTTCATTCAGATACGCCTCCCCTTATCCGGCTGATGCCATTGCTTTCTGCCTGCGCAGCTTCATATAGCAGAAATATTCATAGCCTTTGGCATTTGCCCGTATATCATGGTTGAAGGTAACATTATCGCTGTCATAACTGCCCACAAGCTCCACAACCTTCGCACCACCGCCCATGACATACAGCTTCATAAGATTAGGATTGTAACCATGCGCCTTCAGTTCCGCAAATATCTTATCCACATAGGATTTTGCCGCCTCCTCCATAAGCGCCTTGTATTCATCCCCTATATCAGCGCTGCCATGTCTAAGATAATTTTCAATAATCTCTGCCGGAAGTTCCTCCGCCTTTCTGTCTAAGATGTGGTCACGGATCACCTTAAAACACTCGCCCACGCCAAGCCGCACTGTCCACGATTTGCTTTCGCTTGCCTTGCCATTATTGAGTATCATCACGTTCATCGTCCCATTCCCAATATCAGCTACCATGTGCATACCCTTAAAATCCGGCAGGCTCTCCGCTATCGCTGCATAGCACTGTGGCATGACCGTACAGTCCACAATGTCAATCAAATAACGCCTGCCCGCATACTTATAATCTACATGACGGTTCTGCATCATATACTCCCGGAACGAATCCCGCTGTGTCTGAACCCATTTTAACGGAAGTCCCACCGCAAGATGAATCTTTGCCGTTGACAGCCCTCTTGCGTTCAGTTCCTTTGCTATGGCGGCAAGGGTAATGATATAATTATCGTCATCCATGCTCTTTTCCGCCACAAAATCCTTATGCCCCTCGCCTATGGTGTAATAGCTGCCTTCATATTCCAAATAATTCCTTGTAAAAATAGGCGGCTGGTCGCTCCTGCTCACGGAAGTCGGGAAACAGCACCTTGCCGTCTTATAGTTCCCATAGCCTGCATCCACGCCTAAAATAATTGTCCCGTTCATGTTGTAATCCCTGATCTTTGTCATATAAAAATCCTCTCTTTCATGGTTTGTTTTTAATAAAATTATCTGCCATACTTGCGTTTCACTTCTTCTTTCGTCGGAAGGCTGCCGTCTACGATAACTTTATTTTCCCCGGCTGTTATGGCTGCAACCTGCTCCGTGCTGTCTGTAAGCAGAAGTCCATCCGCTGACTGCCTCGCTTCCTCTATCTGTTTCTGCCTGTCTGCGGCATTTGCACCCTCAATCAGCTGCCGGATTTCCGGTCTGTGCTTCTTGCGGTATGCTTTTTGGTACTCCCTGCTGTACTGGCGGCGTTTCCGTTTCTTTTCTTCCTCTGCAATTTCTTCCTCCGAAAGTTCCTGCGCCGGAAGATCCACCTTCCCGATATAATTTAAGAAAATCTCAATCTCCTGCACACGGTCTCCATCCATTTTCTCTATTTTGTGTACCAGAACCTTGTCCACAAATTCATTGACGATGGCAGGCGTAAGTTCCTGAATGTCAGTGTATTTATGCACAAGCAACAAAAATTCTTCCGTCCTGTCCGTATCTTCTTCAAACTGCATGAGTTTTTCCTGAATTTCTCTCATGGAAATCTCAATCTCCTGCTGTTCCTTTTCATAATCGGAAGAAAGCATTTCGTATCGCCTGTCCGGCAGCTTTCCCATTGCGTTGTCCTCATACACCTTTTTAATCAGCAGGTCAAGGTCTGCAAAGCGTTTCTCTTTTTTCACAAGGTCTGATTTCAGCTTTTTTACCTCGCCTTTGTCCCTGACCTGTGATGCGCTCCGCATACTTTTTATAAATGCCGCCTCGTCCATGCGGACGCTTTTTAAGGCATACTGTATTGTTTCAAGGATAAGTTGCTTTACCGTGTCCTCTTTGATGGAGTGGGAACAGCACACCTTTCTGTTCTGCTTTCTGGCACTGTTATATGTCCCACAGTTAAAGCCTGCGGATGTGTGTTGGACTTCCCCGTTCGGAATCCCACGCCAGTCCCTGCCTGCCCTCGTTGTTCCCCTGCGGTAGTGCATTTTTCCACCACAGTCTGCACAATAGAGCTTTCCGGTCAGCATACTCCCTTCCCCGCTGGTATCAAACCTTCGAACAGTTTTTCTTAATTCCTGCACCATATACCAAGTCCTGCGGTCTATAATCGGTTCATGGGTATCCTGAAAAACAAGAATCTCGTCACTGCTGTTTTTGACTGCTTTCTTGTCCTTATAGGATTCCTTGTGGCTGCGGAAATTTACGGTATCTCCCATATATTCCGGTCTTTCCAGTATCCGTGCAACCGATCCGCCCGTCCAGTTATAAGGCGTTTCAAAATCGCACATGGTCTTATAATTCCCCCTGTTTCTGGTCGCCTGATAATAAGAAGGTTTCTCGACTTTTTCCTCCGTAAGCAGCTTTGCAATCTGGAACGGTCCCATACCATCCACGGTCAACCGGAAAATCTTCCTCACAACCTCCGCCGCTTCTTCATCAACAAGCCAAAGATTTTTGTCATCAGAGCTTTTTACATAGCCGTATGGCGGGTTGCTCGTGATTGGTTTTCCCTCTTTCCCTTTTGCCCGTAAAACTGCGGTAATTTTCCTGCTGCAGTCACGCAGATACCATTCGTTCATGATATTCAAAAAAGGGGCGA
>CAQBGY010000131.1 GCA_948759685.1 uncultured Eubacterium sp. | reverse complement strand
ATTTTCAGCAATTTTCACTTCATATTCCTTCGCTTTTTCACTTGCTGAAAATCGTGATAGCGAGAAGTTTGCACAAGAAAGAGCAAAATTGAAGAGCAAAATTGCTGGTTTAGAACAGAGCAAGGTGTCAAGTACTTCGGGCGTAATAGATACTTTTAATCGGAAGGGTTCTTCGTGGATGGCAACAAAAATGATTCATGATGCATTAAAGGAATTGGTAGATGCAGATAAACTGGATACGGGGATACCTGATATCCATGCGAGAACAATTCAATTCCTTATCAATAGAAAGAAATGTTTATGTGGTGCATCTATTGAGTTTGGTGGAGCTGCATATACAGAACTAAACAAGGTGTTGGATTACATTCCTCCTAAGAGCATTGGTACTTTGATTGGTCAGTTTGCCCGTGAGTGTGAATTAAAGAGTCGGGGTGCAGCAGATGCGTTTGATGATATTTCCAATAAGTTTAGTGTCGTAAGTGGATTTGATGCTGATTATGCAGACTTATCAAATCAGATTGAGACTATAAATAAGAAACTTGAAGGCATGCTCAATGTTGGAGAACTCCAGAAAAAGTATACATTTTATGATGGAGAAGTGAAGAAATTACGAGCAGAAAGAGTTCGGCTTGTTGAAGAAAAAGGCGGAATTGGTACAAAGAGAGAACGTTGCGAAACTGGTATTAATGAACTTGTACTGAAAGATGATAACAACAGACGTGTTGCAAGATTCAAGGCATATGCTACCTATATGTATAAGTATCTGTTTTCTGTTTATAAGGAAAAAGAAACTGAAGTAAGAGAACAGCTGGAAGAAGCGGTAAATACAATATTCAAAGAAATATATAATGGTGGATTTTCTTTGAAACTGGACGATAAATATAATATTCAAATTCAGGTGGATGATTTTGAAGGATATTCCGGAGATGTGGAGACATCGACAGCACAGAGTATTTCTGTAATCTTTGCATTTATTGCCGGAGTCATTAAAATGGCAAGAGAGAATAATTCAGATGAAAACTCAATGCTTATGACAGAGGCATATCCACTGGTTATGGATGCACCGTTATCTGCGTTTGATAAAACTAGAATAAAAACAGTGTGTGATGCACTTCCTAAAGTTGCAGAACAGGTTATCATTTTCATTAAGGATACCGATGGTGAAATTGCAGAAGATAATATGGGTAGCAAAGTAGGTATGAGATACCTGTTTGATAAGAAAAATGAATTTGAAACAGAATTGATTGGGAGGTAATAGACATGTTTGATAAAGAATATTCATTCAAGGGAACACATGCAGAAAAAGTAAATAAATTGACTGCAAAATTTGATGATAAGAATCAATTGTTTAAGAGAAATCTTGATGTCTATATGATGGCTCCTATTGTTGGTTTTTTGTATCAGAAGAAGTCAGATGTTAATAATGGAGATGGAAGTCAGAAACCCACCAAAATATTTCCACAACAGCTCATTGAAAATGGGGATGATCTTGCATTTACATATAGGCTTATTATGCTTTTGGACAAGAAGAATGCAGCATCAATAGATGAAAGAGTGGATAAAGCATTCAGACAGTTCAACAGTCCGCAGGCAGAGAATGATGAAAAACTGTATGAACAATATGTTTTGGGTGGAGTTGATATTTTGTATGAGAAATTGATTGAGTCAGCAACCAGTACAGAAGATTACCTGAAGAACTTGTATGACTTTATGGAAGATATGGACGATAGGTATAACCAGACAATAGATGCTGACCAAATCAGTGCATTATGTAGATTGGCGAAACAGTAAGTTATGGATAACTCAAGTGATAAGAAACAACTCGTCGAGAGAATATTACAAACTGAATATGGAAAAAAGGGTTTTCTCTTAGAGGATGAAATCATAGATACCTGTATTGAACACGATTTAGATTTGGTGGAGATTGATAATTTGTGCGATAAATTACTTCATCAAAAAATGATTGTGAAAGATGCAGAAACAGAGAAAAACATTAATGATACGGAATCCTATGTTGATAGAAGTCACTTGGATTATGACGAACTCTTAGGGAATATTAAGCAGGAATACCCTAATTGTGCGGTAATTATAGATAGTATCTTGGATATTTTACCACCACAGTCAAAGGAGTGGCAGACAATCATAACTGAAGCAAAAAATGGAAATAACTATGCTAAGGACAGAATGATTAAAATGTATCTCAGGACTGTGATGAAACAGGCATACTATTATTCAAAGGACAATTACTGTGATTTTGAAGAAGCTTTTCAAAATGGTGTAATTGGTTTGATAAATGCGATTGAAAAGTATGATGTTACTAGTCCAGATTTGTTTCCGTCATACTTTCCACTATGGGTAAGGCAGTATATGCAGCGAGAAGGATCTATTAGAGGAACAATTCTCCGGTATCCAGCACACTATAGAGATCAGCTAAATATTATTGTATCTGATGCCAGTAGCATAATAGAGGATGATAATTTTGAAGAGGCAGTCAGTCTGGTGACTGATAAGGCAAAAGCTCAATCAGGCTTATCGGATGAAGAAATTATAAAATATATTTTACCGTACTTGGAAGTTCCAGATGATTTGGAGGCAGAAGATGGTATTGAGTCCATGTTGCAGGGGACAATGAAGGAAATTGTTGCACAGGCTTTGGGAACATTAAAATGTAAAGAACGTTATGTGTTGGAGCTGCGATATGGACTTGAGGATAATCAAGAGCGTACCTTAGAAGAAATTGGCGGCATATTAAATGTTACTAGAGAAAGGGTAAGGCAGATTGAGGCGAAGACCTTGAGAAAATTACGACATTTTGCTCAATGTAGAAAACTTAAAGATTATTTGGGAATTATTTGATGGGTGATAAAGAACGAAGGTGAATTGAATGAACATGGTTGATATGTGTAGAAGAGAAAAAGAGCTGACATTAGATTTTGTTCTTAATATTGATAAATGGAAAACCATTGATCCGAAAATAAAACAACTGGTATCAGGGCAATGGGAGTCCATTAAATTTATGAATGAAGATTGCACTGGCATTAATAAGGATATTGATAAAGTACCAAATGACAAAGGCGGAATATATGTCTTTTTATTAAAACCAGAAATTATACCTAACTTACATACATATATTATGTACATAGGTCGAGTTAGAAAAAAGAATGGATTTAGCCTACAAAGGAGATGCAAAGAATATTTATCAGATGATCGGGTTAAAATTGCTTATATGAGGGAATTGTGGGGAGAAGAATTATATTTTTATTATTTCCCGTTAGATGATGATGAGCTTATAGAGCGTGTGGAACGTGAATTAATCAGGGTCATTATTCCACCATGTAATTCACAAATACCAGATCAATATATTGCTTATTTACCTGCAACAGATGCATTTTAGGAAAGAAGGTTATTGGATATGAAAAAGAATGAGTTAAAATTACCAGCAATAAGATCTAAGATGGGAATATGGGTATACTATATAAGTTCATTAAGCTTTAGCCAGGTGCAAAACTATGTTAGTCCTATTAATGATGAATTACATAAATCAGAAATGCTAAGCCAAATGATTCAGAGGAGCATTACTGAAAATTATAAAAGTATTGCACATTATTTGACTTCACAAGAAGAACGTTTTTTTAATGCATTGATTCTTGCAGTATATGATGGTGAACCTCGTTGGAATGAAATAAGAATTGAAGATGAAAACGGACAAGATAATTATGATTTAGGAGTATTGACATTATCAGGTCAAGAAAAAATTTTCCCTGTTGACGGGCAACATAGGGTAGCTGGAATAAAAGAAGCATTGGAATTAAATCAGGATATAGGTGAAGAAAGAGTACCAGTTATCTTTATTGGACATAGTAAGGATGAAATGGGAATGCAGCGCACCCGCAGGATGTTTAGTACTTTGAATAGATATGCAAAACCCGTTTCGATGAGAGATATAATTGCATTAGATGAAGATGATGTGATAGCTATTGCATCGAGAAATATAATTGACCAATCTAATTTGTTTGAAGATGATAGAATTTTAGATTCAAAAACTAAAGCAATACCGGATAATAATGAAAGAGCACTAACTACTATCATAACGTATTATGAGTGTAATAAGGAGCTGGCATGGCTTTTCGTTAAAGATATACCAGTAAAGGGATTAGATGAAAAACCAATTAAGGGCAAAGCAAAAGTCAATGAATATATTAGACATAGACCAAGTGACGATGTGATTGAATGTTTTACGCACGAATGTGAAGCGTATTGGACTGCGCTTATTAATACATGCCAAGATGCTTTTAGTGTAGAAGCTGGCATAGGAAAATATAGAAATAAGGATGGAGGGCATGTGTTTTTTAGACCAGTATCTTTAATTCCCTTTACAAAGGCTGTGGTACGAATAAAGGAAAAAGAAAATTTGGAATATAAAGATATTATTAAAAATTTCTCTTCTAATGTGTTTTGGATTCAAAATGATATATGGAGAAAAATAATTTGGGATGATGTGAAGAAAAATATGATTATGGGGAATTCGAAATTGATAGAATTAATTTTCCTGTATTCCTACGATAGTTCTATTTTAACTGAAGCAGAGAAAAAGAAAATAGTTAAAGAGCTGGAGAGTAAATGGGATTATCATGAAAGTGACATAATGGAAATCTTTTTGAGTCGTTTATCGGGGAGTGATTATGCTCATAAATAAGAAGTGATTTTCAAGGTTCTAGTGCTTTGCTGGTTTGAGACAGAACGGAGGTTTTGCTATTAATGATATCTTTAAAAATAGAAACTCTATTAGAGGGTAAAGTGGTGGAAAAGAATAGGGTTGAATATAAGGAAGGATGGAATCCTTCGGATATTACACATTCAATCTGTGCATTTGCAAATGATTATGCCAATGTGAATGGCGGATATATTGTTATAGGTGTGAAAGAGGATAATGGAGTCCCAATTTTACCACCTAAGGGTATACCCAAAGAACAGTTAGATGGAATACAGAAAGAAATTTTTCAGTATTGCAATCTGATTGAACCACGCTATATTCCACAGATAGAAGTTGTAAATTATCCAGATAAAGATACGCATTTGCTTTATTTGAAATGTTCGGCAGGTGATGCAGGTCCATATAGAGCACCTAAAGATGTATATTCCAAAAAGACAGGGGAAAAGCCTGATAAAACAATGTGCTATTGGATTAGACCAACTTCACTTACAACGATTGCCAAACAAGGAGAAATTGGAGAGTTATTTGAAAAGTTCAATGCCATTCCGTTTGATGATCGTGTGAATCGCAGAGCGAATATTGATATTATTAGAAGGGGATATCTCGAAGACTTTTTAAGGGATAGTAATAGCTCATTATCGACAGAAATAAATAATAGAAATATGGACGATTTATTGTTAGCATTAGAAGTGGCGAATGAGACAGATACGGATTTAGAACTAAGAAATATTGCAATATTAATGTTTGCTGAAAGACCGGATAAGTTAATATCTGGGGCACAAATTAATCTTGTCAGGTTTAATACGAAGGAAGCAGAAGCTGGTAATATTATGTTTGAAAAAACATTTACTGGTCCGATATGGAAACAGGTAACAGATGTATTAGATTATATAAAAACAAATGTTATAATTGAGAAGACTGTCAAAATTGAAAATCAGGAGAAATCTGTAAAATGTGTGAATTATCCGTATAATGCATTGGAAGAAGCGATTGTTAATGCGGTATTTCACAAATCCTATAGAGAGGATGTTCCAGTGGAAGTGCGGGTATACATTGACCGAATTATGATTATAAATTTTCCGGGGCCGGATGGATATATGGATATGGAAAAATTTGCTGCAGGAAAGGTAAGAGCACGTAAATATCGAAACAGAAGAATTGGTGAATTTTTTAAGGAGATAGACCTTTCTGAAAAGCAAGGGACTGGTATACCTAAAATTTTGAATGCATTATCAAAAAATGGTTCTCCAAAACCTTTGTTTGAGACTGATGAAAGAAGAACATATTTGGAAACAACGATTTTTATTAGAGAAGGGTTTGATGAAAGCGGAGAAATGTCCGATAAAATGTCCGATAAAATGTCCAATAAAATGTCCGATAAGGAAAAGGATAGGATGAATATTATCATAACGTATCTCGAAAAACATTATGAAATATCAAGTGGCATTGCGGCAGCTTTATTAGATGTAGAGGCTAAAACAGCAAGCAGACTATTGAATAAGGCTGAAAAATGTGGAATTGTCCGAGGTGAAGGGAAAAATAAGACTAAAAAATATGTATTGTCAACAGAGGATAATTTTTGAAGAAAAAATAGGAGGTGCGTGGTACGATGGCAGTTCAGTTTGAACAGATACAAAAGATATTAAATCGAAAACGCCTAAGTGAGTATTCATTGGAACAATTATTTACAGATATGGGGTTATATGAAGATGTATTAGTAGATTGCCTTCCAACAAAGACATCACCAACATATATATCAGAGGATAGTTTGGTTGAAGAATTGATTGTAAGTGATGATGTGGCAGCGTTTAATGAATTATGGACAAGTAAGGCTGCTGTCCTTTTGCCATGCCCAAGTTGTGGTAAGAGTGAAATGACATTTAATTTAAAGCCAGCGTACAAACCAAAACAGGAAGATAAATCTAAATATTTGCCAAGTGAAACTAATATTTTTGAGAAACAACATAAGTATTGTCTTGGAAGAAATGAATTGGGAATAGTTGATGATTCACAAGAAAACAGAGAGAATTGGGAGGAGTTTTGCAGGAGAAGGGCTGATGATTGTAAAAATACTATATTTGCAATAAGAGACCTGAGAAAAGAAGGAAATTGTTCTTTGGATTACAGTCATCAATACATATCAGACTTTATTATAATAGATCCTGAGATTGATTATAATAATCTTCCGGATAATATTAAGAAAGTTGTTTGTGGCGAGAAAGAGAAGGATGAGGGAGAGTTAGAATTTGTAAATGCGTATAATAAATTAAAGCATTGTCTGATAATACGAAAAATAGGTCAATTTCCATCTCAAGCGGAATCACAATTATTGGATACTTCGAAATATAGAAAGGTACTTAGAGATAAATATAAGGATTATACTTTAGGAATTCAGCTAAATGCAAGTGGAGTAGGTGCTGGCGCATTAGTGTATCTGCGTCGGATTTTTGAAGGTCTTCTTGAGGAATCGCATCAAAGATGTGTCCAATTAGAGAATTGGGATGAAGCGGTATATAAAGATGCACATGTAGACGAAAAAATAAAAATGGTTGAAGATAGAAATGAAATTATAATTCCAAAAGAGTTGCAGGCAATACGCAAGAAGTTTTATGGAGCACTAAGCAAAGGAATTCATGAGCTTCCAGAGAATGAATGCAAAGAGCTGTTTCCGGCATTTAGATATGTAATTGAAAGTGTTTTGGATGCAAGGATAGCAAAAATTGAACATGATAAAAAGCGAAATGAAATGATGAAAGTAATTAATAGTATTAAGGGTTAAATTGTTGTTGCTTCTTTGATGATAAGATTGTATATTAGTTATAGTGGTAGCAGGTGGGGTGAATAGGTATTATTTTGATACTTATATGACGTGCAAACCACTTGAACCATCATGAGTAAAGAAAATAGCCATTGGTACTGATTTGGTACTAAAAGTTCTTGAAACGAGATGGAATAGAAAAAATATAGAAATATTTAATGCAAAAATGTATGGTAAAATGCGAAATAACACGCTCTGTTAAACAGAACTTTGCGAGTTCGAATAGTCGGAGCTAAGCCGCAAAGCCAGTAAAATCAAATGTTTACGGTTAGAGGGAAGTAATTTCAGATTAGGCGGTATAGCCCCAATTACAAGGACTGTACCGTCTTTTTGAGTGTCTATGCGCTCTGTCGCTTCGGTTAACTGGCAGAAAGGAAATTAATTTCCCCTACAAAGTTGAAAACAATATCTACTTTCTGTACCCGTTTCCCGTCCACCTTTTCAGGCGCATGGACTATGATTTTCTTAATAAATTCATTGACGATTGCAGGGGTGAGTTCCTTTATCCCCACATACTTGCGAATAATCGCGGCGAAGCTGTCAAAATCGCTCTTGTTCTGTTCGTAGGTATCGACTTTCTGCTGGTCTGTCTTGACTTTTTCTTCCAGTTCCCGCTGTTCCGCTTCATACTCTGCGGACAGCTTCAAAAATCTGTCGTGGCTGATTGTTCCGCTTATGTCGTCCTCATAAATCCGCTTGAAGATACGGTCAAGTTCCGCTATCCGCTTCCTCGCCTGTCCGACTTCACGCTTCCTGCGCTTCATTTCCTTTTCTGTTTCAGCGGAGCGTTGCTGATACATCATTTCATGGAAAGCCATAATGTCATCAAAGAAAAGGGCGGTTACGTCAAATATTCGTAAGCGTCAAAACGCTCGCCTTAACTAAGATTTGACTTTATGCCATAATCTAA
>CAQBGY010000130.1 GCA_948759685.1 uncultured Eubacterium sp. | reverse complement strand
ACATTATCTATATTATTAAGAAGGGCATTTACTTTTGCATCCTCTATTGCTTGTGGCACAACTTCAACACCACACACTTTTGCTGCTTTTTGTGCAAGAAAAAGTGAGATTGTGCCTATTCCGCAATAGAGGATGCAAAAGTAAATGCCCTTCTTAATAATATAGATAATGTAGAATTTTTTATTGGTGCTGCTGAAGATGTAGTGCCATTGCAGTATGAAAAAAGTGGAGGCAGGCTAAAAGCGGATGTAGTTACACTTGACCCTCCAAGAAAAGGATGTGATGAAAAACTATTGCAGACAGTAGCAGACATGCAGCCAGCAAGAATTATATATGTAAGTTGTGACCCTGCAACCCTTGCAAGAGATTTAAAATACTTGTGCACAAAAGGATATAAGGTAGAAAAAGTGCAGCCAGTGGATATGTTTTGTCAGAGTTATCATGTCGAAAGTATCGTGCTTTTGTCCCACAAATCACCAGATAGTGTCATTAATGTGACAGTAGAATTTGGGGAAGGAGAAGGGAAAGTGCCTTTAGAAACAATAGCAGAGAGGGCAAAGAAATATCAGCCCAAACCGAAAATCACATATAAAATGATACAGGAATATGTTGAAAAGAATTATGGATTTAAAGTACATACTGCATATATAGCGGAGGTAAAGAGAGCATTAGGTCTGACAATGTATGATGCGCCAAATGTAGTAGAAGAATTAAAACAGCCGAGGAAGCGTCCACCGAAAGAAAAAGTTGAGGCGATAAAAGATGCACTTAAATATTTTGAGGTAATCTAATGGATGAAAAGATTTATCAGATTGCAGAGCAGATAGTCCAATTACATCAGAAAGCCTATGGGGGTTATTTGCCATTGGTTGAAGATGTGTGCGGCAGAATTGTGTCAGAAGATGAATTGTCACATTTGCTTGATTATGTACTGGATTTTGCTTGTGATGAGAAAATATTGGGATTGTATAAAAGAGTGTGTAGAAGATATTTGTATATATATCCTAGTTGTGTTAAGAGCTATATTGAAGCATATAGGGAAATGTGGGAAGATGAAGACAGTTGTTCAACAGAACTTTTTGATGAGAAAGAGGATAAGATGTTTTAAGAGGATTTATATGTGATTGAAGGAGGAGAAATGGGGAAAATAATTAAAGATACAATTCATGCAAATGGGATAGATATTGGTATTTATACACAGGATTTTGAAAATGAATTTATTTCATTGACGGATATTGCCCGATATAAGAGTGATGACCCAACGGCGGTTATTCAAAACTGGATGAGAAATCGGGACGTGATAGAATTTCTGGGATTATGGGAAAGACTTCATAATCCAGATTTTAAACCCCTCGAATTCGAGGGGTTTAGAAAACAGGCAGGAGCAAACGCATTTACAATGTCACCAAAGAAGTGGATAGAAGCTACGAATGCCATTGGCATTGTTTCAAAATCAGGACGTTATGGCGGAACATATGCTCATAGTGATATTGCTATGTCTTTTGCAACTTGGATTTCGCCAGAATTCCAGCTATATATTATGAAGGATTACAGGAGATTAAAGACAGATGAAAATAGTCGGTTATCTCTAAATTGGAATTTGAATAGAGAAATTTCTAAGTTGAATTACAGGATACATACAGATGCGATTAAAGAGAATCTGCTTCCACCAGAATTAACACTCGCACAGGTTGCGTACACCTATGCTAATGAAGCAGATATGTTAAATGTTGTTTTGTTTGGAAAGACGGCGAAGCAATGGAAAGATGAAAATCCAACGGTGAAAGGAAATATGCGGGATGTGGCAACTCTAAACCAATTATTAGTGCTTGCCAATCTGGAAAGCTATAATGCTGTTTTGATTAATCAAGGGAAGGAACAAAGAGAAAGAATGGAATTACTTCGACAATTGGCAGTACGGCAGTTGCAGACATTAGAAACAGTAAGTTTAAATAATTTGCCCAAATTAGAGAGAAAGATGTAAAGTGAATTAATAGGAATATAGTATTTGAATACAATTTGAGGAATGACAATGCATAGTAAATTGGAAAAACATAAATTTAAAAAAGGAAAGTTTATAACTTCATGGAATGACATGTTGGGTAATATTGGTGTAATGCGTAATTGGGCACTTGAGCGTTTACCAGAATATGTTTGGATTGGGTTTGTTTTTGAGGCATATGGAAGAAAAAAAGGGTTGGAAAAATGTTATAAGATGATAACTAAACTTAATGAGTTAAATCCGACAATTAATGTACCAACAATTTCAAATATCTTATTCATGGAAGATATAATACAAGAACAATTTTGGGATTTTGTAAAAGGAGAGATTAAAGAGAAAGTTTTAGTGCCACTGACAATTATTTATACATATCGATGATATAAAATATTTAATAAGATTTTCTATGATAATTAAGATTACGATAATAAGATAAATAGAATATGTGATGTACTGAGAAAAGTATTTGATGGACATTCTTTTTTGGCAACAGATATTAGATTTGTAGTGCTTTACTTTGTTTTACTACAAGAAAGATTGCATGTTCCGTCACATATATTAGAAATTATTTGTGAATATCCGCACATAGAACATGAAGATGAAAAAATGAGATTGGTACGCCATACTATTCAAAGTATGGAAATGAGCACATTAGATATGGGAAATGTAGATAAGAGAAATTTGGAAATGTTTTGGGAGGGAATAAGCGAAATGAGTTAGTGTGAGAATTTTTATATTAAGTATGAGAATTTGGCGGAACATCCTGAAAATTATTTGAATTTTTTGCAGGAAATATTTGAGTATTTGACAAGAATATTTATTTCTACTGCACCTTTAAATGAGAAATATTTGGTTATTTTAGGAATATCAACATATACATATAAAAGGATTAAGGAGTTAGTGGAACATGATTTATATAATGAAATTTCAAGCAGAGGAATTATAAGAAACATAATAGAAGATTATATAATGCTCAAATATTTGATACTCTATGAAAAAGAACATCAAAATATATGGAATGAGTATCAGTATTATGGAATTGGATTATATAAATTGATTATGACAAGGGAAAGAAGCACTCCATGTTCTTACAAAGATGGACATGTTAATTATGAATATCTTGAATTGCTTGTTAACGAATATATGGATGAAGAGTATATTAATATGGACACATCCTATTTTGATAAACAGGCTATTAGAGTTAAAGTCAAGGAGGTTGATGAGGAAGAATTATATAAATTGTTTTACGATTATGATTCTTCGTTTGAACATGGTCTTTGGGGTGCCGTTCGGGAGAGCGCTTTGTTAAAATGTGGTTCGCCAGCACATCAATATCATTGTATTCCAGATTATGCAGGACAACAAAAGTTACCTTCGGTATGGAAAGATTGTGTTAGAAAAATGAATAAAATATTACGAATTATTTATGGGTATATTTCTATTCCTAAAGAATTGATGGAAGAGGTGCAAAAGTTTGAATAATAATTATCTGATGCGAGAATTGTTCGAAATACAAGAATAATACAAGCAGTTGTTGGAAGAATTGTATGATGAAAAAGATAAGGATGAATTTGTTTATGTAATAGATGAAATAAGTCTTTTTTGGTATTCTAAGAGAAATGTAGTAGAATTAATTATGGAAAATATTTCGGAAGATTTTGATGTGTATTTATTTACTGGAGCTACATATTTGGATATAGAAGGAGGGGAGCATTATTCATTTGTTCCTTTAGGAAAAGTACATATTGTAGATGATCCATTAGCAAAATATGCAGAAGCAATTAAGTTGAATTTAAATGATAGTTTTTATAGAATGATGAAAAAGCAGATTATATTAGCATTTGAAGATAATCTGAAAATATTAGAAGAGTGCTTTGGAAAAGTTTTTTGCTTCCCGTTACATTAATAAATAGAATGGAAGATGGATTGGTAAAAGAAGTCTCTGAGAAGGTGCTAGTTGGTATGTTTAAAGAGGAGTTGTCAATAAAGGAAATATTGGCAATTAAATCATTATCTGAATTGATCTCTATGCTGAAAGAGAGCATACAAGAACAGATTGTTTTTTTAGAAGGGGAAGATAGAAAAGAGGATATTATAATTAGATTTGAAACATATTTGAAGGAGATAAATAATCCATTTGAAGATATGCGAGAATGTCATAAATTTTTATATTCAATTTTGGGTTTTATTTCACAATCGTTACAGATTTTACTGTATGCAGTACAGTACAAAATGGTGCCATATATAAGATGTGGAGTGACATTTAATTATTTAATGATTATAGGTGGAAATTTTATAGATGTTCCTCGTATGCAAGAAACGATGTTTAAAACAGCATTTACACATCTTTTTTATAAAAAATTTGATTGGGACATGACAAAACTTATTGAATTTAGTGGATATTGTGATGTGGTGGAACAAATAGATATTATAGGTCACTTGGAAAAGTAAATGGGGAAAAGTATGAATTTAATAGCACAAATTTTAAGAACTTGAATTGTATACTTGAAGATACATTAGTGGAAATAAGAACCAATATAAACAAAATCTTGCTTGAAAATCAGGCATCAGTCAATAGAAGTGAACTTAGGGAAGCCTAGTCATCAATAGAAAGTTTTGTGGGAAAGGGGTAATACCGTTAAAACTGTGGTGTTGATACAAAGGAAATATACTTAGAAATCCTTGAATTTACGTACTTTGTACAGTTTTTTAGTTTCAACAGTGTGGGCAAAAACCACAGAGAAAAAGGATTTGTGATGAAGATAACTGTAGTAGTTGCGTTAGACCTCGGTTGTGGGAACACAAAAAATTTTGAAAATGAAAGTGAATAATATACAGTTATAATTAACTGGCAGATAACAGGGATATTTTAAATAAAGTATCCCTGTTTTTTTATATATTAAAACGTTCAATTATGGAATGTTTTTATTAATTATTTTGGGGAGGTCCAGTTTATGGACAATATTACAGCGCCAGGAGCAGAAAAAATACAAAAGGAAGATATTGCTTTTACCAGCAGTGCATATGGGAAATTCTACTATGGGAAACTGGAAGAAACAAGATGCCAGGATGTTGTACCATAAGGCACTATGTTACTGTCCTGGTATTTGTGATGATACCAGAAAGAATATTTATAATATTTATGGTTTTAAGACAGGATGCCTGCATGAAAGCTGGCAGACCAGTAGGAGCATGAAAGTGGTGCGCATGGCATTTGACCTCTACTGTAATGGGACACCAGGTGTTTTTGGTTACAGGTATAAAAAAGGGCAGATTTATGAATGCAGAAATATACAATGGAGGATTTGTCCTGCTGTATATACGCAAGTCCAATGAAACTGGACTTATATTTATTGGCAGGCAGTGCAGATACGTTATCCAGAGTATGCAGTATATAACAAAAACTGTATGCCATGCCGGGAAGGAAAGGTTAATGTTAAAAATCAGGCTGATGGGGACTAAGAACAGTATTAAGTGGTTCAGGAAGATTTTACAGAAAAATCCTAAACTGGAAGTTAAAGAATTTTCAGGTTTATTTCCAAATAAGGGGGCAAATAAATTTTACTGGGCGTATGTGGAAGTAGAGAAGAACAATATCAGAGGAAAACAGCAGAAAGAAAAGAGGAACTACCATGTGTAAAGTAATAGTAATAACAAACCAGAAAGGCGGTGTGGCAAAGACCACAACCGCAGGGAATTTAGGCACAGGGCTGGCAAGGCAGGGGAAAAGGGTGCTGTTAATTGATGCGGACGCACAGGGAAGCCTGACAGCAAGCCCCGGGTATACAGAACCAGACAGGATTGGGGTTACACTTGCAACAATTATGTCCTATGTTGAATGTGTCGTGTTGATGTCACAGGTGGAGAAATAGAACAGCGGAAAGGTGCAGAAAACAAGGGATTTCCGAGAGCTTGGACAATTTAAAAAAATTGTTCTGACTCTCGGATTTTTTGTCTGTTGTATTGTGTGGAAACATATCCACTGCCTTTTTGGTGGGATAGTTGAGTTGACAGGTTAGGTATAGGGTATGTTGTGGAGATAGGATTGTTAAGGGCAGGTTGAGTGGATAATTTTGTTATATGGTGTGTATTGTATGTTGCTGGTCAATCCGTGATTAAATATCGGATTGAAAAATATTAAATCTGCAAATTTATACTTGCTATTACCAGGCTGTTCTCATATAATTCATGACAATGAAGCTGAAGAAAACAGGCAGTGATGTATTGAGAAATCGGGTAATATGTAGATGGTTTCAGAAGATGCAAAAAAATGAAAAATTTGAAAATCTCCGTAATAGATTCAAAAAAGTATGCTATGATTCCATATCAGGAGGTGGCTCTATGCAAAAAATTTTAATTGTAGAGGACGATTTATCCATACAGGAAGCCGGATATAGTGTTGTATTGGCGGCTGATGGGGTGGAAGCCCTTGCAAGATATTCCGAACAGACCTTTGATTTGATACTGCTTGATATTATGCTCCCCAAAATAGATGGGTACGGCGTTTGTGAGGTTATCCGTCAAAAATCAGATGTACCCATTATCATGATCACGGCATTGGATGACGAAGAAAATCAACTTAAGGGGCTGGACTTACAAGCTGATGATTATATCACAAAGCCTTTCTCTATGCCTGTATTGTTGCGGAAAATTGCCGCTGTTTTACGCCGTTCATCAAAGCAGAATGATATTCCTCAGACTATGAACTATAAGGATTTAAAACTGGATTTAGATGGGTACAAGGTTTATGCAAAAGAAGAAAACATTGATTTAACGCCCCACGAGTTTGAAATACTACGGGAACTGCTGATACATAAAGGCAGAATTTTAACACGGCAAAACCTGTTACAAACCTTATGGAAGTATGAGTTTTTCGGAGAAGAACGTATTGTTGATACACACATAAAGAATTCGAGGAAAAAACTTGGTGCTGCTGACTACATAGAAACGATTAGAGGGGTGGGATATAGAATTGATAAGGAAGATTAAAAGCTGGTTATATGTTAAAGTTTTTTTGCTGACATCGTTGTTGATAGCGGTGTGTTGCTTTACAACATATCGTTTCATTTTACAAGCAGCCACCAAAAACTATCAATATGACATATAAGATGCCGGTTTGGAATTTAGCTTTTTGCCAGATGACTTATCAAGGGTTGAAAAAGAAAATGCTTATATTTGGCTTGAATCTATGTCTGAATTGATGGGCGAACTATATGACAATGAATTTGAACTGCACTTCTTTCAGTCTGACGGACAGGAAGTGAGTTTACATGATATTAACCAACTTGTCGGTGAGCAGATTACTGATTATGATAAAGTTGAAAAAACCAAAACCTACATCGCTTCATTTACCGATAGCAATTCACTTTATACTTTATTATTGACAAGGAATACCGCAAAACTTACACAGACAGAGGAAGCTATACGAAGAACGTTTTCAGTGCTTTGTATTGTTATATTATTAGGCTCAATCATTTTAGCTTTCTTCTATTCATGGTATATGATTGCACCCATTAAGAAAGTGAGTAAACTCTCAAAGCAAATGGCAGATATGGATTTTAGAGGTTTTTGCTCTGCCGAGCGTACTGATGAAATAGGCGTGTTATCTGACAGCCTAAATACACTCTCTTAGAAATTGGAAACAACTCTTTCAGAATTGCAGGAAGTGAACCAAAAGTTGCAAGCTGATATTGACATGGAAAGACGGCTTGAAAAGTAACGGGTAGAATTTTTTGCAGCAGCTTCCCATGAATTAAAAACACCTATTACTATTATCAAAGGACAGCTTCAAGGTATGCTCTATCAAGTAGGACGCTATAAAGACCGAGAAACATATCTTGCACAGTCTTTGGAAATTATGGACACTTTAGGAAAAATGCTACAAGAGCTTTTAACAATATCCCGATTAGATACTTCGGGTTATACGTGCAAAAAAAGCAATCTTAATCTTAGCAATCTCATAATTGACCGTATTACAGCGTTTGAAGATTTATTCATGCAAAAGAATTTGACAGTTGAACAATCCATATCCTCGGAGGTTTATATTTTAGGCGATATGCAGCCGTTTCAAAAAGCACTGGATAATCTTTTAGGAAATACAGCGGCATATTCGGGAGACAGAAATCAAGTATTGATAAAGTTATGGAAAGAAACTGAAATAAACACCCTTAATATTGAGAATACAGGCGCACATATTCCCGACGAAGCTATTTCCAAATTGTTTGAACCATTTTACAGGGTAGACCAGTCAAGAAACAGGCAAACAGGCGGCACAGGATTAGGCTTATATATTGTAAAAACGATGCTTGATTTGCATGGTGCAAAAATTGAAATTGCTAATACTGTTCAAGGTGTTATCGTTTCTGTACAGTTTTAGCACTTATATTTCAAAAGCGGCGAGCAGTTGGCTTGCCGCCTTTTCTAACGCAAATTTGCGTTTCTCCACATAAAAAACATATTCAATTCAAAGTAGATTCAAGTTAGGACGGTATTC